>MNXL01000348.1:0-5727 GCA_001871755.1 Anaerolineae bacterium CG2_30_64_16 | reverse complement strand
CAGCGGCCTGGCCATTCTCCCGGGCCATGCGCTCCGAGAGGATGAGGCGGCAGCGGTCTCGGTCGATCTCGACGACGCGCACGGTCAGAGTTTCGCCGGCGCGCGCGGCCAGCGCGGTCATACGCTCTCTGATCTCCTGGCTCAGCGGCGGGTTGATCAGGTGCGAGGCGGGCAAAAAACCCTGAATCGCGCCAAAATCCGCCAGCAACCCACCGCGGTTGTGGCCTGTGATCATCAATTGGATGACTTCGCCGTTTTCCAAACAGGCGTCGGCGCGCTGCCAGTCCCCTTCCTCTTCCGTAGTGGTTGGATCGTTGGTCCACCTTCGTTGCGAAGGGGGGTGTCCGGGTAGATCCGGTTCACCGAACACAGCCTCAGAACCCGACGGGTGCGACGGGTGATTCTCTTCCTCAACATCTCGCAACAAAGCTTCCCAATATCCATCATCCATGATCGGCTTCCTCCTCCCAGAACACGAATCGGCGAATCAGTTTCCAGCTTCCAGTTTCCAGCTTCCAGCTTCCAGCCATCAGCCATCTATGCTCTCTTCTCCGACGACCGCCGCCTCCATTTCTGCCAGTGTTTTGGCTACTTCCGCGACCGCGGCCCGCTGTTTGCGATACAGATCCGATTCGCTCATCGCAAGCCGCCGGGCGATGTCGCGGACCCGCTGGCCTTGCACGAAGCGCAGATCCAGGATGTTGTACAACAACCACTCTGCCGCGGTAAGCTGGCGCTCACCCTCCGGCCGCTGACGTTCGATAGCTTCCTGAAGCACGACGCGCAGCGCCCGGGTGATGTTGCCATCCTGAGAGCGCAACGCCTGGCGCACCAGCTTGAGGCCGGTCAGGGGATTCTCGGTGAACTTGGGGCCGCCCCAATAGTGGCTCAGCGCGTCTTTGACCCACTGCTGCCAGTGGCCCTGATCCCAACTCAGCTCCTTGCCGGCCTGGGGTTTGCCGGGACTGGGGGGCGCGTAGCGCACGGCGCTGCGCCACTCCTGGATCCGCTCCAGATCCGGCAGGATGCGTTGCAGTGTGGCGAACACGCCCTCTTGCACGTACCGATCGGCAATGGCGGCGGACGCCTGGCTCAACAGAGCCTCGGCTTCATAATGCTCCGCCTCGTCCAGGTCCACGGTCGGGCTACGAGCGCGTACGGCGAGCAAGCCCAACAGCTTCTCCCCGTCCTGGCTGCGCAGCGGACAGAACCAGTAGCGGGTATCGGCGCGAAAGCCGGTTTTCTCCTGCGTGCCGTCTTCCTGCGCCAACGCGTCCCAGGTGCTTTGCGCTTCGGCGCTCTCGGCGAATTCCCTGGCCGTTTCGATGTCGCCGGCCGTCACATCGACCTCGAACCCCTGCGCGGTCTGGACCAACACGAAACCGGTGTCGACTCGGAGCAGTTCGCACAGCCCGATGAGCACGTTGTTGAGGAACTGTTGTAGATCGCTGCTGGTCAACAGGCGCCGGTCCAGCGTCTGGATCCAGGAGATCTCCTCCCGGTCCTGGCGATAGATCGCCCGGTCGATCCACGGCTTGGCCGCGTTCACCGCGAGTTGGCCCAACACAATCACACCAACGACCGCGAAGATCAGCGTGGTGTCGCGCGGCAGGCCCAGGATCAACTCCACGCGAGGGATCACCAGCATGACGATGATGACCAGGATGCCCACCACCGGGCCGCGCAGCAGATAGTGGAGCAAATCGTGTTTGATCACGCGGTCGGGGCTGAGCACGCCGTAATAGGCCACGCTGTAAGCCATCAGCACCAACATGGCGCCGACGATGACGTTGGCGGCCATGCTCATCAGCAGCACCAGGATCAGATCGACGCGCGCGGCCAACCCCGAGGTGATCAGGTAGGGGAAGACGCCCAGGCCGGGCGCGGCAAAGGAGAGGGTGAGATAGGTCATCCGCCGCCGAGAGGCCGGGGTCAGGCACCGTTTGCGGGCGCGGATGACGTTGTAGGCGCCATAGACTGCCGTGCCGAGAAAATAGGCCACGAAGAGCGGGAAGAGTGGACCGGCCGCCATGAAGCTGACCGGTGGATTGAAGGTCCCGTCGTGGACCAGGACATCGCTGAAGAGGGCCAGGAAGACCAGCAGCGTGCTGAAGATGTAACTGCCCGCCACCACCATCCCGCGCCGGGCGGAGAAGTGGCGCGTGGAGCGCAGCAGGGCATCGGAGAAGTGCAGATAGGCGGCCGGCACCAGCGCGATGCCGATCCACTGCACCCGCAGCCAGAGGATCGCCGCGTGGTAGGTCTCGACGCGCGGCACCAGGATATCGCCGGCGAACACCACCAACACACACGCCAGCAGGGTGCTGAAGGTCTGCGCCACGCGGCTTCTCAAGTTGCGCGTCAGCATGTAGCCGAGCAGCGCGAAGGCCGTGATGACGATGGCTGAGGAGAGGATGAGATCTCCGAAAGCCAGTGCCACAGGCCACGTGAGATCCGACAGATCGATCATCGCTACAGTCCACGTCCGAAATAGAGGCCGATGTCCTGGTTACGGTAGAAACGCTCGTTGTAGCCGCAAAAGGTGAAGCCGTTGTGTTCCAAGAAGCGGATCGCCGGGTGGTTCTTGCTTTGCACCACCGTCAGCATGTGCGTCAGGCCACCCTGGCGGGCGTTTTGCAGGCCGCGGGCCAGCAGAGCCGTGCCGATGCGATTGCGCCGATGCGCCGAGGCCACCACCAGATGATGGATCCACGCGATGCCCTGGTCGGGTTGGGTTTCCTGGTCGATGTAGCCGCGCACCTCGCCACCTTCCGCGGCCACCAGGATCAGGTCGCCGCGCTCCTGGTGAGTCAGCAGCGCCTCGCCCCAACTGGGGTAGGGCACGCGCATGGTGCGGGGCAGCCGGACGGTGCGGAACCGGGCGACTACCTGGCCGTCGTCGGTCTGCTGGACAACTTGCCAGACGTGATCGGTCTCGTATGAGCCGTCCAAAGCGAGACAGGCAGTCAGGTCGCGCAAATCGGCGCGATAGATGTGCATGCCAGTAAAAAGTCCTTCGAAAACTCTCTTCCTCAACTCCTCCCCTTTCCCTTTCCGGGAAAGAAGCCGGGGGAGATCAGGTCGAGAAGTCACCCCCTCTGTGCCTCCCCCTTCCCTTACAGGGAAGGGGGTCAGGGGGTCAGGTAAGCTTCAGCTCCCGCAAAACATCCAACACCAGCGGGGGCTGCCACAGCCAACTCACCCGCAACCAGAAGTCAGGCAGGATGTGCGAACGATAGACACCTTCGGCGCTGGGTGCGATCAGGTGGTATTGGCCCCGCGCGTCCAACTGATAGAACTCCACCCGCTCTCGGCGAGGGTCGATCAACCAATATTCAGGAATGCCCGCTTTCTCATATTCGTAAAACTTGTCGCCTCGATCGCGCCCCTCGCTCTCCGGTGAGATGATTTCTACCACCAGGTCGGCCGGACCATCCAGGTAAGTCTCCTTGAGACGGCCCAGGTTTTGATTGGCGACAAAGATTAGATCTGGCTCGCGTCCTGAGTTTACCAGCTTCATCTGGAAGGGTGGCAAGATCGCTGCACCTGACCTGCGGACCTCAACATACGTGTTAAGCAACTGATACAAAAAACCGGAGATTGCCTGATGCTGACGACTTGCTGGTGTACTCATCACCACCTCTCCATCTTCCCATTCGGCCAGGGTATCTTCATCTGCCCAGTCCAGGAACTCCGCGTAAGACATCTTGCGAGCTTGCGGAGAAGGCAGCAGCGCCTCCAGCAGACGCCGTCGCAGGTCTTCGCTCGGCGCATCTGGCTCTTTCAAGGCTTCCAGGAGCACATCCCCAGGTTGGCTCATTGTACACCTCCCCACATTTCATCCGACCGAAGCGCCATCTGATTTTAGCACCTGGGCGGAGGTTTGGCAAGGGAACCGCTGAACGATTGGAAAGCAAGGCAAAACGCCATGGCGGACATAGGAGGTGAGGCGTTGCGGCGCCCACCCCCTCTTGGTCTCGATCGGCTTACTTCATGCCGGCGATGTCCGCCTCGGCCAGGGTCTGGATGTCGTCGACGCAGGTGTTGACTTCGCTCGCTCCGGTCCAAATGCACTCCACGCCCCTGGCGATGGCGTCCCACAGGGCGGCCATGAACGGAGAAGCGGGGATGGGCTTGCCCAGCGCGCTCTGTGCGCCGAACGCCGCGATCACCGGCAGCGCCTGCACCTCGGGGGCGTGTGCGGCAGCCTGGTTGGTTGGAACCGTGCCGTTGGCCGCGGCCAGCGCCACCTGGGCGGCTGCCCCAGTGAGATACCGCATGACATTGACCGCCGCGGTGGCCACATTGCGCGCTTCGGCGTTCGGCGTCATTACCAGGCAGTTGACGTCCACCAGCGGCATCGCGGGAACGCCCGTCGGGCTGAAGACCGGCAGGTTTCTCAACCCGAAGTCGATGCCGGCCGTCTCCAGTTCAGCGATATACCACGGACCGTTGATGATCATCGGGGCCTTGCCCTCCTTGAACAGGGTGTCGGCGATGTAGTAGTCGATCTCCTCCGGCATGACCTGCCGCAGGGCATGGATGAAATTGCCGGCCGCGTAGCCCGCATCGCTTCTGAAAGTTGTGTGGCCCTGGTCGTCCACGATGGTCACGCCGGCGGCCTGCCACCAAGGGGCCGAGAAATAGGCATCGTTGCGGGCATTGTAGACCAGGAAGTAGCTTTCGGGATGGGCGCTGCTCCAGATGGCAGCCTTCTTCAAGAGATCATCCGTATCCACCGGCAGCTCATCTTCGCGGATCAGGTCCTTGTTGTAGATCATCGTGATGGTTTCCATGGATGCGGGAACCCCATAGATCTGATCCTGGTAGCTGACACCGGCAACGGCGACGCTAACGTAGTCGTCCGTGAGCCTATCCGGTCCGAGGTACGAGTCCAATGGCACGATCATCTGACTGCCAGCCAACCGGCCGATATCGCGATTGCGTTGTGTCATGATGTCGGGGCCGGCCTTGCCCAACAGCTCGGCCCGGCTGATCTCGGCCAGATCGGACCGGCTCTGCAGTTGCAGTTCGACGTTTGGGCAGGCCTGCCGGTACTCGTCCAAGATCACCTGGATTGTGGCGAGTTCCTGATCGGACCACGAATGCCAGAGCGAGAGCGTCGCGCTGGCTGCGGGACATTCCCAGGCCATCTCGACGGTTGGCGCGGCTGTCGGTGTCTTGGGCGCGTCGGTCGGTGTGGGGAATTGGGTCGGTTCCGGGGTCGCGGTGAGCGCAGGCGATGGCGTGGGTCGCGTCAGGACCGCCGTAGGCGGCGCTGGTGTCGGGGCCGGTTGCTTTGCACAGGCGCTGATGAGCGCCAGGGTCAAAGCCAGCAGGATGGGCAGGATGCAGTGCGTACGATTCACGGTTTTTCTCCTCCTTTCGCGGCCGACGGGGTTACGAAGACAAAGAAGTCCGGCTGCGTGGTCCACGAAACCGGACTTCTCTGATTCGCATGTCTAGCAGTCTGTCAAGGCTGATTTGATCGTTTGTAGCATAGCCCCTGATGGGCGTTCAAGCGGGCACAAGGCCCTAGTAACTGTCCGTTTTTAACATAGCGGTTCGGCGTTGTAATGCAAGGGCATCCTGTCGTAAAACCGCTAACTTGTTTACGGACAGTTACTATGCTACATCCGCGGGTCAAGCGATCCTGGTATCCTCTCAATAATCCGGGGTGGCTGTGGCCGGTCTCCTGACCGAGCCACGGTGGCTCGGTCAGGAGAC
>MNXL01000272.1 GCA_001871755.1 Anaerolineae bacterium CG2_30_64_16 | reverse complement strand
TCCTGACCGAGCCACCGTGGCTCGGTCAGGAGACCGGCCACAGCGAGCGATTCCCCGAAGAATTGAGAAGATACCTTCTGTGGGCTGTGGCAATACCTGCAGCGGTCGCCCGCCTGGTCGCGCACGCGCGCCCGAATTTCATCGGAGACCGGGCTCACGGCTCCAACGGCTCCCGCAGCCCGCGACGGACCGCTTCGCGGAGCGCCTGGGCCTTGCGCAGCAGGCCTTCCTGGTAAACCTGCATCAGCGTGAACAGCTCAAAACGCTCGACTTTGGTTAATGATCCAGCCTGCTGCCGGCCCAGCAACAGGCTGAGCCGCCGATCCTGGGCCGGTTTCATCTGCAACGCGGTCAGCGCCAGCACCTCTTCGTCCGGCAGCGCCGACACCGGCCGGTGCGTTTCAGGCCGTGGGTTGAGCGGTGGCAGCGAAAGGACAATCGTGTCCGCCAGGAGATCAGACGTGGCCCGGCCCGCGAGCCGCGCCAGGTGGTCGGCCCGGCGGTAGGTCTCATCCGGCAACGTTACGAGGACTTGGGTGCTCATCGCGCACTCCGTTTGTGATTCACGATTGAGTCAAGTATACCAGCGGCGGCGGCAAGAGTCAAACGCGTGACCGCGCGGAGGATCCACCACCATGCCCAGACCCGACTGCGCCACCCCCGCCTGGGCCAATGGCCACGAATACGCCGGCCCCGCCGTCACCCTTGATCTACCGTGGCCTCAGCGCCGACCTCTGCCAGCGTTACGAACCGAACGACACCCTCTCCACCGCCTGGGGGCCGCTCGCTAACGGCCAGGCCATCGAGGCCGCGCTGTACAGCGGCGACCCGGATGATTACTACTACAGCCCATTCGCGACGGATAATTCCGCCTACTCATTTCGGCTGGCCCCAAACGTACCGTACCGGTGCTGATAGCGCTCGTAGTTGGCCGTGATCTCCTCCGCGGGTAATGGCTCCACCTGGCCGATCTGCATCGCCAGCCACACGGTCCGGGCCACATCCTCGACCATCACGGCCGCCTTCAGCGCCCGCTGCACGGTCGGGCCAATCGTGAACACACCGTGTTGCTTCATCAGGATCGCCATCGAGGCGCCGATGTGCTGCACGATCACCTCGCCGATCTGCGCGTCGCCGATGCGCACGTAGGGCGCACAGGGGATCTCCGTGCCAAACTCGTCCGCGATGGCGGTCAGGCAGATCGGGATCGACCTGCCCACGGCCGCGAACGCGGTGGCATAGGTGGAATGGGTGTGGGCGACCGCGTTGACGTCGGGGCGGCGCCGGTAGATCGACAGGTGCGATGCCGTGTCGGTGGACGGGCCGTGCGTGGCCTCGATCACGTGACCGTCCAGGTCCACGATCGCCATGTTTTCCGGTGTCAGGTCTTCGAACAGGACCCCGCTGGGCTTGATCACCACCAGGCCGCTCTGCGGATCGCGGCCGCTGACGTTGCCGCTGGTCCAGGTGACCAGGTGGTTGGCCGGCAGCGCCATGTTCGCGCGCCAGACCTCTTCTCGTAGTTTTCCGAGCATGTTAGTCACTCTCCGCGTTCGTGACCCGCGCTATTCCCGGCGCCACGAGCGCTGTAGTCCCCCAGCGGCCTCTTCTGGGGATGGTGAGGGACATCGCGGCGTGCCGAGGGTTTGGGCCTGAGTGTATCAGACAGGGCGCCTGATGTCAATCTCTTATTGCTGAGCAACTGGACAACGTTGGAAGCCCTGCAGGCCTTTTCTTGTGCACGATTCTGTGCTAGACTACGCTGGTAATCCGCCGTCGCGCGCGACCCTTCGGGTTTACGGTGGTGCACGGTGTCGGGTTGCAGACGGCGCGGCGGGCGCGATGGGAAGTTGGCGGGCAGCGGTGCGAAACCCGAAGGGTCTGGAGGCGCGTGATGTCCAAACCGATTCCGCTCGAATACGGCAAGTACTACCACATCTTCAGTCGTGGCATCAACCGGGCGAACATCTTCTTTAGTGAACGCAACTACCGCTTCTTCATGCGGCGCTATGCCTACTACGTCGAGCCCGTGGCGGATACCTACGCGTACTGTCTCTTGCGCAACCACTTCCACGTCCTCGCACGAACCAGAACGGTCGAGGAGCAAGAGGCGTGGTATGACAGCCAGATCCTGCGGCCTACGGAACCCAGGAGGGCCTTTGCCCCCAAGAATCCCAGCCAGCAACTCGGCAACCTGTTGAATTCGTATACCAAGGCCATCAACGAGGCCCACGGACGCACCGGTAGCCTGTTCCAACATCCGTTCGGTCGCGTCGAGGTGACAAGCGTGGTTTATCTGCGGATCCTGGTGACGTATATTCACCAGAACCCGCAGCGGCACCGCCTGATCGATGATTTCCGGGCCTGGCCCTATTCGTCATACGGCGCGTTCCAGACAACGAAGCGGACCCGTCTCAAGCGAGATGAGGTGCTGGACTGGTTCAGTGGTAGCGTGGCCTTCGAGATGGTACACGAGTCGCCGATCGACGAAGCCACGCTGGCGCCATTGCTGTTGGACGACTTCTAGCGGTGCATCTCAGACCCTTCGGGTTTTGCCTACGCCGGCAGGGCTTTTGTAGGGAATAAACGCCTGCGTTCACGCGACCATTCCGGCACATCGACGAAACCTGAAGGGTCTTTAGATCGCTGAAACGCGGGAAAGAAAACCAGGATCACGAACAGCACGAGGACAATGGGAGTTATCAGTTACCCGCAGGCTTCTCTTCCACGCGCGTCAGCCCGTCCAGCAAGTCCAACACGATCTCGTTCACATCGCCCCGATTCGGGAGCGACGCCATCATGCCGTACATCGCGGCGGAGCGCTGCGGCAACCCGCCGCCTTGCCCGAGCAGCGCTAAGGCGCGGCCGGTCAAATCGCTCACGAGTTTCTCTGGCAAGATCTTCGTCACCCCGCGCACCAACCCCACCTGAACCGCATTGGCGAGCTTGCCGAAGCTGAATCGCCTGGCTCGCGCGACGGCCTCGCCCAAATCGGCGAGAAACTGATCGGCGCTGGCCGCGTGCGCATAGTTGACGGTGAGGTGCAGGCTCGCCGGGTATTGCTGGCGGTCGAGATACCAGCCGCGCGCGGTCATCTCATCGCCGATCTCGTAGATGTTCAGGCCATCCGATCCCAGCGCCATCACGCTCATCACGGGCTGGCCCAGCACCTTGATCCCCGCGATCGCCTCGATGCCCTGCCTGAGCTTTGTGGCTGTTTTCATTACGGTGTCGGCGATGCTCAGATAACCCTCTTCGCCGAGATAGTTCATGACCGCCCACGCTGCGGCGATCGCGCCGCCGGGCCGCGTGCCCATCATCGTCGGGGACGCGTAGATGCCGCCGGGCCAATCGGTGCTCACGAAAAACTGGCGCCGCCGCAGGCCGCGGGTCTTGTAAAGGATGACGGACGCGCCTTTGGCCGCGTAACCGTACTTGTGCAGGTCGGCCGAAATGGATGTGACCCCGGGGACACCCAGATCGAAATCGGGGACCGGATAACCCAGTTGGCGGACGAATGGCAGCATCATGCCGCCCACGCATGCGTCCACGTGAAACAGGATGTCATGCTCGCGCGCGAGGTGGGCGAGCTCCGGGATTGGGTCGAGCACGCCTTGCGGGTAGGACGGCGCGGAGCCGACGATCATAATCGTGTTCGGCGTGATGGCCGCTCTCATCGCGTCGATGTCGGCGCGGAAGTCCGCGGCAACCGGCACGTGGATCGCTTTCACGCCGAAATAGTGCGCGGCCTTGTCGAAAGCCGGGTGTGCAGTCGCCGGCAGGATCATTTCGGGTTGAGTGATCGCCGGCCTGGTCGAGCGCGCCCATTCGCGCGCGGTCTTCACGGCCATGAGCAGGCTTTCCGTCCCGCCCGATGTCATGTTGCCGGCAGTACCTTCGTCGCCGCCCAGCAGGCTCGCGGTCATCGCGACCACTTCGGCTTCGAACTTCTTCAGGCTGGGAAACGCCATCGGGTTCAGCCCGTTTTCCGAGAAGAACATGGTGTACGCTTCTTGGAGCAGCGCCAGCACGTCGTCGCCGCTATAGAAGACGAGACTCCACGCCTTGCCTTCTCGCCACCGGACGTCCCGGGCGCGCGCGGCACGCATCGTGGCGAGCACGTTTTCGGCGGATGTGCGTTTCGGCGGAAGTGTGATCATGACAGTATCACAACGTGCGGATGTAGCGGAACTGCTTGTACCCGGGCGGGTCGGCGTTCAGCGCCGGGTCTACGGCCACGTGGAGCAACGCAGGCTTGCCCGAGGCCACCGCCCGCTGCAATGCTGGCAGGAATTGCTCGATGACCTCCACCCGTTCGCTGTAGCAGCCCAGCCCCTGCGCAATGCGGTCGTACGATGTCTGCGCCGCGAGCTCGACCCCCACATGTTGCTCTGGGGGGAAACCCTGGAATGTGTAAGCGGTGCGCTCCATCCCCCAACTCTCGTCCACCGCGACGATCACCACGACCGGCACGTCCTCGCGCAGCGCCGTCTCCAGCTCCATGATGTTGAAGCCGAGCGCGCCGTCGCCGGTGATGCAGAAAACCGGTCGCCCCGGCGCGGCCAGTTTGGCGCCGATGGCGAACGGCAGCCCGGTGCCGAGATACCCCATCTTGACCGAGTAGAGGAACCCCTTCGGCTCGTAGATCGGATGATACGCCACGCCCCAGAGCGTCGTATTGCCGCCATCCAGCACCGTGATCGCATCGCGCGGGCTGAAAGCGCGCGTCTGCGCTACCATCTGGCCGGGGTTGACCCCGCGCGTCGGAGCGGCCGCGAGGTATTGGCGCGCCTGTGCCAGCGTCTGTGCGGACAGTCCTCGATAGCGCGCCAGGTCCGCCATCTCCGCGCGAGGTTGCGTCTTTCTTTTCACTGCCGCCAACAACGCGGTCAGCGCGGCCCTGGCATCCGCGACGATGCCCAGATCGACCGGCCGATTCAGGCCGATCGACCCGGCGTCGACATCGATCTGGATCGTCTTTTGTTGCGCTGGATCGCCCCACGCGGGTGGCATGCCCCAGCCATCGTACTCGCCCAGGCGCGAGCCGACCACGAGCACCACATCTGCCTCGTTCCGCGCCAGCGCGGCCGCCTGCATGTCGAGCAGGAAGAAATAGCGCGGATGATCTTCCGGCGCCGCGCCGCGCGCGCCCATGCTCGTGCTCATGCCCGCCGCCAGATAATCGCCGAGCGCGACGAATTCCGCCGCGGCGTCCGCCCACAGCACCCCTTTGCCGGCGTGTATGAAGGGCCGTCTGGCCCCCGCCAGCCACTCCGCCGCCTGCTCGATCCACGCCGGGTCGCCGGCGCCCATGCTGGTCATGCGATATTGCGCCGCGGGGTAGACCGGCGCCTTGCTCGCATCGACCTTCATGGGGAACAGTTCGTCCGGGATGGCGATGAACGCGGGGCCGGGTCGGCCGGTCAGGGCCGCGCGAAATGCGGCGCGCAGCAATTCGGGCAGGCGTTCCCATTGGCGCACGAGCGCGCTGAACTTGGTGATCGGCCGGGCCATCTCGACCAGGTCGGTCGCCTGCCACGCGCCGCCGCGATCCGGGTCGGTCGTCATGCGGCGCCGCGTCGCGGCAATCGCGATGATGGGATGTCCTTCGGCGTGGGCGCTGGAGAGGCCGGCGAGCATGTTCGCGCCGCCCGGTCCCGGGCTGGCAAAGACAACCCCCGGCTTGCCTGCAATGCGCGCGTACCCTTCCGCCAGATGCACCGCGCCTTCTTCATGGCGACAGTTGATGTGGCGGATGCCGTAGCGCGGCGCATGAACGACGAACGGCACATGCGCGCCGTCGATGATGCCGAACATCATCTCGATGCCCTCGGCCTTGAGGCAACGGATCAGCAATTCGCCTACAGTGATTTCGCTCATGATGTCATCCTCCTTGGTACGACTCCCTCAGACTCTAAATGGACCGGGTACGGCTCGTCACGCCCGCGCAAACGGGCGTCCAGTTCTCACAGCCTGGGGATTCCCGCTGCCCCCTCGCTCGGGCCGGTCTCCTGACCGTGCCCGCTCCCGGTGGCCCGATTTGGCTGCCCCGGCGAGGCTTCCGGTGGCTCGGTCAGGAGACCGGCCACAGCTAGCGGGGGACTGCTGCGAGCGTGCGTCACCGGCCCAATATCCCCTGGCTACGCAACCACGCCTCGGTGCGCCGCATCCCCTCGTCCAGATCGATCCGGGGTTCCCAGCCCAACAATCGATGCGCTTTGGCGTTCGACACTGTGGTCGTCTTGGACAGCATCTCGATCGCGCCGCGGCCCAACTCGGTCGGTTTGCCCAGCAAGGTGAAAGCGATGCGCCCCGTTTCAGCGAGCGCGGTGGCGACGCCAGTGCTGAACGTGCGCGGCCGATCGCCATTGCCCAACATGCGGGTGTAGGACCCGAAGAACGCCGCGCAAGTGACCACCTTCTCGCCGCCCAGGATGAAGATCTGGCCGCTGCCCTCGTCCTTCTCCGCGGCGAGCATTACGCCGTCCACCAGGTCATCGATGTAGATGGCGCGGAAGAGGCCCTGCCCGTGCGCCGGCAAGAAGAACAGGCCCTTCTGAATCATCTGCACCGGCACGATCGTCCACGGCCGCGAGCCAGGTCCGTAGATGTCGGCGGGTCTGATCACCGTGCCAGCGATCTCGCCCGCTGCGTGGGCGGAGAGCACGACGTGTTCGCCGGCGATCTTGGTGTCCACGTATGGGTTGCCGGTCGGCATCACCGCCGCGGTTTCGTCGGCCTGGTCCGCCGCGATGAAGCGCATCGCGGCCAGCGAGGAGATGTGGACGAATCGGTCGGCCCCGCCGCGCTTGGCCGCCTCCAGGACCCGGCGTGTGCCGAGTGCATTGACGCGCCAGGCGTGCTCGCGCGCCACGTTGTTGGTGACGATGGCGGCGGTGTGAATGACCAGATCGCAGCCGTCGATGTGCGTCTGCCACGTGGCCGGTTCGGCCACATCGCCGGCGACGACGTTTGCCGTGGCATCCGCGGCCCGATCCAGGCCGCGCACCTCTGCACCCAGCTCACGGTAGCGCGCGGCCAGCGCGCGGCCGACGAAGCCGAGCGCGCCCGTGATGAAAACCCTTGAGTAGCGGGTATGCTCCATCATTCCTTCCCCAACCGTTGGCGGCGGATGTCCGCCAGCCGCTTCAGACCCCGCCTTTTCATCGGCTCGTAGAGCGCGAACATGATCGAAGGACAGACGTAATTGAGCTTGGCCAGCCAGCCGCGCCAGCGCGGCAGGTTGATCTCCAGCGGCTTGTCGCGCATCGCCCGGACAAACGCGCGTTCCAGGTCGTTGACCGTCAGCGTGACGCCCGTGTAGGTCAGCGCCACCTCGGCGCCGGCCGTTTCCAGATGCCGTTGCATGATCGGCGTGTCCACCAGGTCGGGGGAGATGACGGTGACCGAGACACCGCGCTTGCGCAGCTCGATGGCTGCGGCGATCGCCGCATTCCGTAAGCCGCCCTTTGCGGCCGAATAGAGCGCGTTGCCCGGCGTCGGCGACAGCCCTGCCAGCGATGCGACCGTGATGATGTGCCCCGATCGCTGCCTCACCATCACGTCGCCGACGAGCTTCATACCGATCAGCGGACCCTTCAGGTTCAAATCGATCACAAAATCGATGTTCTCGATGGGCTGGTCCAGGAAGAAGGCCGGCCGGCCACCGCCGGCGATGTTGAACAGATAGTCGATGCGCCCAAAGGTACGGAGCGTGTCCTCGATGACGCGCCGCCATTCCTCGGCGCACCGGATGTCCAGGCGGTGCAGGCGCACGCGCGCGTCGGGCGTGAACGCCGCATGCAGCCCCTCGACGTCGATATCGACAAGCGCCAGGCGATACTCGTCAGGGCGATCCACGAGGACGTTTGCCCAGTGCTTGCCGATGCCGCTCGTCGCGCCGGTGATGATCGCGGTCTTGGGGATCATTGCCCGGCCCGCTCCCCTCAACCTTGCGCCTGCTGGTTCTGGGCGGCCTCGCGGGCCCTCTTCTCGTTGACGAACCCCATCAGCGCCCAACCCACGATCAGGAACGCGGCGATCGAGAGGATCGCCAGACGGTGCCCTGACTGTTCCGCCACGGTCGTGGCCTGGCCCTGCGCCTGGTACCACAGGGTCGCCTCGGCTGCGAGCCAGCCAAACACGGCCGGGCCGATGAAGGAGGAGGTGCGGCCGGTCAGCGCGAAGAAGCCGAAGAACTCGCCGCTTTTGCCGGGTGGCGCGAAGGTGGCGACCATCGCGCGGCTGACGGACTGGATGCCGGCCATCGCGATCCCCACGACCGCGCCGATGATGAAGAAGTGCGTTTGGGTCTGGGCGAAGTAGAGCGCGAGCACGCACACGACCATCAGCAGGATCGACAGCGTGAGCGAGCGCTTGCCGCCAAAACGATCCTGCAAGTTGCCGAACGCGAGGGCGCCGATCACGTTGGTCGCCTGCACGAGGATGAAGAAGATGATCAGTCCGGTTTGCTCCAGGCCGAACAACACTGCGCCGAGGATCGCGGCGAAGTCGAGCGCCATGATCACGCCTTCGTTATACACCAGGAAGGCCAGCATGAACTTCAAGAACTCTTTGAACCCGCGCGCGGTGCGAATCGTGTCACGCAACTGCTTGAACGCGATGCTGAGGTAGTTCTCGCCGGGGGGCACTACTTGCGGGCGGGCGCGTTCCTTGAGCCAGAAGAAGACTGGCAGCGCGGCCAGCGCGAAGAAGACGGCGGTGACGATGAGGGAGCCGCGCACGACCATGACGTTGCTCTTGGTGAGCAGGATGGGCGGCAGGATGATAAGCAGAGACAGGATGCCGCCGGCAGAACCGATGGCCCACCCGGCGCCGGCAATCCGTCCCATTTCGTTCGGCGCGGCGATTTCGGGCAACAGCGCGTCGTAGAAGATCTGCGCCGCGCGATAGCCGATCTCCGCCAGGATGAAGAAGGCTATCGCCATGACGATCGTGCCCTTTTCGGTGAAGAAGAGCGCGGCCGTGAAGAGCACGGACAGTGTGGTGAAGAAGAAGAGAAAACGTTTCTTTGCGCCGGAGTAGTCGGCGATCGCGCCCATGATCGGCGCGGCGATTGCGACGATGATCATGGCGATCGAGATCGCTGATCCCCACAGCCGCGATCCTTCAGCGCCACCGACCACTTGTTTCTGAAAGTACGCCGAATAGACCGCCAGCAAGACCACGGCGGCGTATGCCGAATTGCCGGCATCGTACAGATACCACGCCACGCGCTCACGGCGTGTGGATATGGCTTGCGGTGCGGTGTTAGCCATTGTTCCTCCCTGTGTTTTGCAATGCGCTGTTTGACTACTGGCCGATGTTGATGGTGGGAGTGTTCGACGATAGAGCCTAACCCACGAAATCCTTGCCTTTTGTGCAAGAAATTTTGTGGGCAAGGTTGTCATCTTCTTGGTTCTGGCTTGTTCGGGTTAGGACCTCCTTGTAAGTTCGTTCCTTGAATACTGCTTGCGCCCAACAGATTTCGGAGCAGTATAATGGCAGACCGACTGGATGTCAATGCTCAGTTTCTGAAGGATTGCCTCATCCGACTCTGATCAGCTCCTCCGCCTGGAACCAGAACGCGCCGAAGCCATCCCCTTGCCATCGCCCGCGCACGAGCAAGGGTTCCCACGGCAGCGGCGCCTTGGCCTCTTTGCTCTGTTTGACGATGATAAACGCGTCGCCGTCCCCCAGGAAGAAGCCTGGGCCGCCGGTCCAGCCGGGCAGCCGGACCCCCGCCACGGTCACCGGCCGGCCGGCGTGGGCTGGCAGGTCGCGCAGGGGCACGTGGTCGGGCAATGTGTCGGCGATCAGATCGAGCGAGTGCACGCTGACGGGCCAGCCGAGCAGGTGGCGTTCCCACGCCAGGCGCTGGGCAGGGGATTCCGGGGGCGCCTCGGGCCGGGCAAAGCCGAAGGCCATCTGCGCGGGGCTGCCGGCTCGCCGGATGTGCGCGGCCTCGGCGAGCATGGCGCCGCGGCTTTCGCCCAGGCCATCCAACGCGCCGCACTGGATCAGGTGGATGATCTCCTTGGGCTGGAGCGGGACGCGGCCGAGCAGATCGCGCAAGTCAACGAACGGCCCGGCCGTGCGTGCAGCGCTGAGGTCGTGGATGGCGCTGCGACGCAGGTCGCGCACCTGGCCCAAACCCATGTAGAGGACGGCCGATTTTCGATTTCGGATTTCGGATTTCGGATTTTCGATTCCTGGTTGACGATTTACGGTTCGCTGATTCGCTGACTCGCCGATTTCTCCATCAATGACCAGGGTGAACGCTTCGCCGCTGAAGTTGACGTGCGGCGGGCGGATCACACAGCCCAGCCGACTCGCCTCGGCCATGTAGATCGCGGGGTGGTGGAAGCCGCCGTAGTTCGCCAGCCGGGCGGCCATGAACGCGGCCGGCCAGTGCGCCTTGAGATAGGCCGACCGGTAGCTGACGGCCGCGTACGCGGTGGCGTGCCCCTGGTTGAAGCCGTAGCCGGCGAACGCGGCCACCTGTTCCCACAGAGTTTGTGCCTGCGCCGGCGTGAAGGCGGGACCGGCGGGTTCTGGTCTGACGCAGCCGCTGATGAACGCCTCCTGCAACTCGGCCATCTCCTCGGCCCGGAACTTGCTCATGCCCCGGCGCAGGTGGTCGGCTTGCGCCCAACTGAGCCCGGCGATCTCGGTCGCGACCCGCAAGATCTGCTCCTGGAAGATCAGCACGCCCTTGGTCGGTCCCAGGATCGGGGCCAGGGCCGGGTGCAGGAAGGTTACCCGCTCCTCACCCCGGTAGCGCCGCACGAACGCGTCCGCCATGCCGCCGGTGGCAGGGCCGGGCTTGAAAAACGCGTTGGCCACCGCCAGATCGCGCACCGTGCGCGTTCGCAGCTTGCGCAACGTCCGCTGTGCGCCCTCCGACTCGCACTGGAACACGCCGATCGTCTCCCCGCGTTCGAGCATGTCGCCGGTGCGCGGGTCGTCCAGCGGGATCTGCGTCAGCCGGAATGCCGGGTCGTGGTATCGTCGCACCAGTTCCGCGGCGTCGGCCAGCACCGTCAGCGCGCGGATGCCCAGCAGGTCGAGCTTGGGCAGGCCGAGCGCCTCGACGTCGCCGTGGTCGAACTGGGTGATCAGAAATCCCTTGGGCGCCCATTGCACCGGCAGGACGTCGGTCAGCGGGCCGGGGGTGATCACCACGCCGCCGGGGTGCACGCTCAAGTGGTCAGGCTGGCCGACCAGCTCGTAGGCGACGCGCACTACCTCCCGGTGACGGGGATCGGGGATGGTCTTCAGCACGTCCGCCACCGTGCGCTGATCACGGCGCCGCGGATCCGGGTGCCAGCGCCGCGGCAGCAGCGCGGTGAGAGTCTTGATGGTCGCTTCGTCCAAACCAAGCGCCTTGGCGGTCTCGCGCACGGCCGATTGCGGCTGCATGGTGCTGACCGTACCCACCAACGCGACGTGCTCCGCGCCGTAGGTCTCGCGCACGTAAGCCAGCACCTCATCCCGGCGCCGGCTGCAAAAATCCAGGTCGATGTCGGGGGCGTCGGCGCGGGCGGGGCTGAGGAAGCGCTCGAACAGCAGATCGTGCGCGATCGGATCCACGGTGGTGATGCCCGTGCAATAGGCGACCAGCGAGTTGGCAACACTGCCGCGGGTGCTGACGGGGATCTCCTGGTCGCGGGCGAAGCGCACGATGTCGGCGACCACCAGGAAGAGGGGTGCGTAGCCGTGCCGAGCGATAGCGGTCAGCTCGTGGGTCAGCCGCGCTTGCACCTCGGGAAGCGGGTTGGGGCCGTAGCGTTCGCTCAACCCCGCGTTGGCGGCGCGCGCCAGCGTTGGGTCGGGCGCGCGGTCATCGGCCAGCTTCAGCACAGGCCAGATCGGCCGGCCGTCGGGCAGCGCCGGGCCGCAGCGGGCCGCGAGCGCGCCGGTCATTTGGATCGCCTCGGGGAAGCGGGCGAAGCGGGCCGCCACCTCGGCAGGGGAGAGCCAGGGGTATCGCTCACCCCGGCCTTCTCCCCCAAGGGGAGCGGGAGCAAGGTTCTTGCCATCCTTCAGTCGCACGTTCTGGCGAATCGCTGCCAGCAATCGCAGTCGGGGTGCGTCCTCCGGCGCCATACAATAGATCGGCTGCACCGCGACGCTGGGCAGGCCGAGCCGCCGGCCCAACGCCGCCACCTCCGCCGCGACCGCTTCGTCTTCAGGGCCGTGGATTTCCAGCGCCAGGCAGGCATCCTCGTCGAAGATGCCCGCCAGCCGGCCGGCGTAGACCTGCGCGGCCGCCAGGTTCCCCGCGCGCAGGTAGCGCTCGATCCAGCCCGCCCGGCCGCCGCTCAGGCAGATCAGCCCATCACGGTGGTCGCGCAGCGTCTCCCAATCCAGCCCGCGCGCGGCCAGCTCCTCCCGGTGTGGATCCCCCTGGATCAACGACGATAGCCGGCAGAGCGAGCGGTAGCCGGCGGGGTTTTTCGCGAGGAGGACGAGGTGGCCGACCCCTCCCCTGACCTCTCCCCCAACCCCTCCCCTACGAGGGGAGGGGAGGCCTGCTCCCCCTTCCCACGCAGGGAAGGGGGCCGGGGGGTTAGGTTCTCCTCCCCTGACCTCTCCCCCCAACCCCTCCCCTACGAGGGGAGGGGAGGCCTGCTCCCCCTTCCCACGCAGGGAAGGGGGCCGGGGGGTTAGGTTCCCACGCAGGGAAGGGGGCCAGCGGGTCAGGTCCTTCCACTGTCACCGTCATGCCGATGATCGGCTGCACGCCCACCTCGCGACACGCGCGAGCGAACGCCACTGCGCCATAGAGCGCGTTGCTGTCGGTCAGCGCTAAGTGGCTCAAGCCGTCGGCCGCGGCGCGCGCGGCCAGGTCTGCCACCGCCGGCGTCGCGCCCAGCAGAGTGAAGTGGGAATGGACTTCCAGATGGGTGAAGGGCATAATTGTCGGGATTATACCATCGGTGAAAGCGATGACCAACTCCTCACCAACCTCAAACCCGTTCGTGTAGTATTCATCACATCCTGGAGGGACAAATGACTATCTGAAGGCCATTGGGCGATACGTCGAAGCTGTAGTATAATCCCGATCACCTGGGCGAAGCAGGTCGAAGCAGTCTGTTGTTTGAGACCCTCCAGTTGAGTTCGCGGCGTGGCCGCTTGGGAAGGGAGGAATCGAACAGCCTATCAAAGGAGATACAAACATGCAACCACTTATCTACACATCCGATACCCTGTTGACCACGATGCATCTCCCGAAGTATCGTCCCTACACGCTCCGCAACTTCAGGCAACTGCCGCAGATGGCGCAGCTCTCCGAGGAGCAGTTGTTTGCCATCGAAGTTGTCGGCCGGGTGCTCCCCTTCAGGACGAACAACTATGTGGTGGAGGAACTGATCGACTGGGACGACATCCCCCAAGACCCGATTTTTGTGCTCAATTTTCCTCAGCGTGACATGCTCAGGCCCCAGCATTTCGAGCGGATAGCGACCCTGCTGCGCGCCGGCGCCGGCGAAGATGAGATTCGCGCCGTTGCCGACCAGATCCGCCATGAGCTGCACCCGCACCCCGCCGGCCAGATGCACAACCTGCCTGCGCTGGACGGGCAACTGCTACATGGGATGCAGCACAAGTACCACGAGACCGTGCTCTTCTTCCCCAGCCAGGGCCAGACCTGTCACGCCTATTGCACATTCTGCTTCCGCTGGCCGCAATTCGTGGGGATCGACGAGTTGAAGTTTGCCATGCGTGAGATGGAGTCCTTGATCGAATACCTGCACCGGCACCCAGAGGTCACCGACGTCCTCTTCACGGGTGGCGATCCCCTGGTGATGAAGACCCGCATCCTGGCGTCATACATCCAGCCCCTGCTGGACACAGAGCTGCCGTCCTTGCAGTCGATCCGCATCGGCACCAAGTCGCTGGCATATTGGCCTTACCGGTTCCTGGCCGACGATGACGCCGACGATCTGCTCGAGCTTTTCGGTGAGGTGGCCCGGTCCGGCAAACATCTGGCGATCATGGCGCACTTCAACCATCCACGCGAACTGAGCACCGACGCGGCACGGGCGGCCATCGGCATGGTCCGCGAGACGGGCGCGCAGATCAGAACCCAATCGCCGCTGCTGGCGCACATCAACGACCGGCCGGAGGTGTGGGCCGAGATGTGGCGGGAGCAGGTGCGGCTGGGATGTGTGCCCTACTACATGTTCGTGGCCCGAGACACCGGCGCTCAGCACTACTTCAGCGTGCCGTTGGCGCGGGCATGGGAGATCTACCGGGCAGCGTATCGTTCGGTCAGCGGCCTGGCGCGGACGGTGCGCGGGCCGAGCATGTCGGCGTATCCGGGCAAGGTGCAGGTATTGGGCGTGAGCGAGGTCGATGGAGACGAGGTGTTTGTCCTCCGAATGTTGCAGGGGCGCGATCCGGATTGGGTGGGGCAGCCATTCTTCGCACAGTATGACGAGGACGCGATCTGGCTCGATGACCTGGAACCCGCTTTTGGGGGGGAGAAGTTCTTCTTTCAGAATTAGGCGCGGTTGCCCCCACATCTCAAGGTCCACGTGCGATCAGCGGAAGCCAGGCCCGGGGTGCGCCCACGACCGAAACGGCTGTCTGGGTCGGCGTGGCCGTGGGTGTCCACGCGAGCGTGGGTGTCCACGTGGTCGTGGGGGAGGGGGTCTGGCCGGTGCAGGCTTGCACGCTGACGTCATCGAGGAACATCCAGGCGCGCGGGCCGGCGCTGATGTCGTCGTTGTAGACCTCGAAGTAGAGGACCAGGCTCTGGCCGCGGTAGGGGATCAGGTCGAAGGTCGCCTGGCGCCAGGTATCGCCACCCTCGAGCACTCTCATGACCGTGACGATGGCGCTGTAGTCGGTCGGCCGGAGGAGCAGGGCGCGCTGGAAGTCGCCGGCCGTGGCCTGCGTGCCGGGGCGATACCAGAAGGTCAGCGCGGCGGCTGTGGCGCTGGCCGGCACGCTGATGGTCTGGTAGGCGGTGGAGTAGCTGGCGCCGGCCGGCGCGGCCTCGCCGAGGAGATTGCGCTCGGGCTGGGCCGGGGC
This sequence comes from Anaerolineae bacterium CG2_30_64_16, assembly GCA_001871755.1. GTDB lineage: Bacteria > Chloroflexota > Anaerolineae > CG2-30-64-16 > CG2-30-64-16 > CG2-30-64-16. Next base: position 12,168 of record MNXL01000272.1, on the reverse strand, counting down.
GAGCGCGGTCTGGGCGGGCACGGAGGCGCCGCCCGTACGCGGCGCGGGCTGGGCCGCGGCCCCAACGGGCAGCAGCCCCAGGCGGGCGGCGCGGGTTCCCGTGTGAGCCTGGGCCGTGATATAGCCGGCCTGGGTGGCGGTGAGCGCGAAGCGCCACGCGCCCTCGGTCTCGAACCCTCCTTGTTCACCCTTTCGACGCATTGGCCAGCCGGGGACGTGGTGGCGGTGGGGGTCCACGTGGCGGTGGGTGTCCACGTTGGCGCGGGAACCGCGCCCGTGACGGTCGGTGTCGGCGTGAGGTTCGCTCCGATGCCGGCCAGTTCCGCGATGGTCGCCAACGCGGCGCGGGCCGTGTGCGTCACGTATTCCAGGTTGACCCGGCTCAGCAGGTCGCCGGTGGTGTGATACCAGGGGTTGCGGTCGCTCGGGATGGTGTCGTCGGTGTAGTTTTCCAGGACCAGGAACGCGGCATAGCCGTAGTCCCAGAAGGAAGAGTGATCCGAGAACCGGCTGGCGGTCCCCTGTTTGAGTTCGATCCGCAGCTCTTGGCCGTAGCGCGTGTTGGCCGTGATGAAAGTTGACGCCAGGGTGTTTGAGCCGCTGCGGGCGCCGGCATGGAGTTCGACCGTGTCGTCGTGGTCGCTGTCCCACCCGATCATGTCCAGGTCGATGTAGCCCATCACCTGGGCGCCCTGGCCGCTGAGCGCCTGGGCGTACGCCTTGCTGCCCCACATCCCCTGTTCCTCGCCGGAGAAATGCACGAAACGGATGGTGTCGGCGAACTGATAGTGCCGCAGGATGTCCGCGATGACCATCGTCGCGGCGGTGCCCGAGCCGTTGTCGTCGGCGCCCGGCGCCCGATTGTAGGGGTCATCCGAGATGCTGTCGAAGTGCCCGCCGATCAGCCAGATCCGTTCGGGATGCACGACCCCGCGGATGTCGGCGACCACGTTGCGGCCGCTGTAGTTGGCGTAGGTCCAATCGACGTAGCTGGTGGGCAGCCCGCGGTTCGTGAAGAACTGATAGACATAACGTTGAGCATCGACGATCTGGCCCGAGAAGGTGTAGCGGGTGTAGAACGTTACGCTGCGTCCGTCGATGTCGGTCGGCCGTTCTCCGCTCAGGTCGGCGATCAGGTTCGAGATGTCGGTTGGGGTTACCTCCGGCAGCAGGGACGCGATCAGCGGGTCGGCCGCGGCCGCGCGGACCGGGGCAGGGGGGCTAGGCGTCTGGTCGGGCAGAGGGAGCGGGTCGGCCGCGAGCAGGGCGATCGGGATGCCCCGGGTTGGCAGGGTCGCCAGCAGAGCCGGCTCATCCTCAGCCTGAGCCGCGAGAAGGAGCTGCCCGGTGTCGGCGTAGAGGATGCGACCCAGTCGCGCTGCCAGGGTTCGAGCTTCGGGCGGCCGTGCATCGACGAAATAGTAGACCTGCCCGCGCGTATCCGCGTCCAGCACTTCGACCGGGATTCCCGCGGCCGCGATCTGGCCCGCGGTGCTCGCGTCCGCGCTGGTGACGTAGCGCTCGCCCGTATCGCTGTACAACGTGGCGTGGAAGCTGACGGGGAGGCCGCGCAACGCGTCCAGTTGGCCCGGCTCGGGGGCGATCAGGAGGAGGCGCCGGCCAAACGCGGCCGCGTCCAGTCGGGCCGGTTTTTCCGCGGCGCTGGCCGGCAGCCAGGCAGGTGGCGCCGCGACCAGGCTCAGCCAGAGCGCGATGGACAGGACAAGTGCGACGTGACGATGGCGACGCATGGCGACCTCTCATGATCTGCGGGGAATGGCAGCCCATCTCTGCCGGTAACGTGCTGTCACCAGGCAAGACGTCGTGATGCGCATGGGGTGACGCGGCCGGCACGCTTCACCAAAAAGAAAACGGCCTGTCGGTACAGAAGACCGACAGGCCGTTTGTCATTGAGAGAGCACTCTAAGGACTGAGAATTAAATAACTTACGCAAGTCCGCCCTTCATTTTCCGGAGCAAGTGAGTAAGTTATTTAGTCCTTAGCCCTAATGTATCTTCTCAATTTTCCGGGGCCTTGCTGCTGTGGCCGGTCTCCTGACCGAGCCACGACGGGCACGGTCGGAGACCGGCCCGAGCTGCCCCCAGATTATTGAGAAGATACGCCCTAATGGGCATGCCCATCATCGTGCACGTGGCCATGCGCCAACTCTTCATCGGTCGCCGGTCGGAGGCCGATGACCTTCACGTCGAAGTGCAACGTTTCGCCCGCCAACGGGTGGTTGAAGTCCAGGAGCACGGTATCGTCTCCGATTTCGGACACGAATGCGTCGTAGACCTCGCCCGAGTCATCGGTCACCTCAACCGTCATGCCCGGCTCCAACGCCGCATCTGGCGGAAAGGCGTCCAGCGGCGCCTCGTCGTAGTCATCCGGGTCGATGTCGCCGTAGGCCTCTGCCGGAGGCACTGTCACGGTCAACACGTCCCCGACTGCCAGCCCGACCAGCGCCTTCTCCAGGCCGGGGATGATCTGGCCCTGACCATGTAGATACTGTAAAGGCAGTTCGTCTGCTGAGGTGTCAACCACCTCGCCGTCATCCAGGGTGAGTGTGTAGTCGAGTTCGACCACCAGGCCATCTGCAACTTTTAGTTGCGCTAGTGTCATCGTTGCCGGTCGCCTAGAGGACCTTGATGACGTCGACGGCGGCCGGCCCCTTGGCGCCGCTTTCCACCACGAATTCCACCTGCTCGCCCTCGGCCAGGCTCTTGTAGCCTTCACCTCCGATCGAGGAGAAGTGCACGAAGACATCCTCGCCGTTTTCACGGGCGATGAAACCGTAGCCCTTCTGATTGCTGAACCACTTGACAGTACCGCGCTCACGTGTAGCCATTGTTGTAAACCCTCCTGTTACTGCTAAAACATGTGCTGATGACGAGCAAGCTGTTCGGTTTAACAAAAACACCGCCCAGACCGGGTGAGGCTGGGCGGTGCACTTTGGTCATCCGAAACAGAGCCTACTACGTCTTACTGTGCTGGAGGATACTCCAAGTTCCCGATTTTGTCAAATGGCAGTCCCGGATCGGAAAACCTGGCAATCCGGCCCTCATGCCTTGTCAGCCAGCCCCCCCGGCCGCGGGGGCCAGCGCCTCGGCCTCAGCGACCAATCCTTCGAGGATCCCCAGGCCGTCTTGCCAGAAATCCAGGTCGGTCAGGTCGACCCCGAGCGGTTTGACGATCTCGTGCGGCCAGTCTGAGCCGCCGGCCGTCAGCATCTCCAGGTAGGCCGCGGCGAACGCAGCGCCGTCTTGCTGATAGCGCGCGTAGAGGGCCAGCACCAGCAACTCCCCAAACGCGTACGCGTAGACGTAGCCGGGCGCGCTGATGAAATGCGGGACGTAGCTCCACCACAAGCCGTAGTCCTCGGTGAGGGTGACGCTGTCGCCGAACATCGCCCGCTGCGTTTCCAGCCACAGCTCGTCGAAGCGCGGCGTGGGTAGCTCGCCCTCCGCACGGCGCGCGGTGTGGATGGCGTGCTCGAAGCGGTTCATGCTGATCTGACGGAACGCGGTCGCAAACGAGTCCTCGATCTTGCTGGTCAGCATCGCCAGCCGCACGCCGGGGTCGGTTTCACGCGCCAGCAGATCCTGGAACACCAGCATCTCGCCGAACACCGACGCGGTCTCGGCGGTGGTCAACGGGGTGTCGGCCTGCAACATCCCCTGGACCCCGGAGAGTTTCTGGTGGACGCCGTGACCCAGCTCGTGGGCCAGGGTCATCACGTCGCGCGGCCGGGCTTCATAGTTCATCAGCACGTAGGGATGGATCGAAGGCGCCACGCCGTGGCTGAACGCGCCGCCCTGCTTGCCCGGTCGCACTGCAGCGTCGATCCAGCGTCTTTCGAAGAACATAGCCGCGATCTCGGCCATGCGCGGCGCGAATTTACGATAAGCGCTGAGCACGATGGCGCGCGCGGTTTCCCACGGGTAGCGCCGGTCTGCGGCCGGCAGGGGCGCGTAGCGATCGTAGTCGAACAGCTCGTCCAGGCCGAGCAGCCGTCTCTTGAGCCGGTAGTAGCGGGCCACGATGTCGTAGCGCGCCGTGACGGCCGCGATCAGCGCCTCGACCACCGCATCATCCACCTCGTTGGCCATGTTGCGGGCGGTGATCCAGGTGGGGTAATGGCGCAGCCGGTCGTCAGAGGCCTTGTCGGCCAGGATGTTGTTGAAGACGTAGGTCGTCGTGCGGCGCAGCTTCTCCAGGCCGGCGGTGACCGAGGCCGCAGCGCGGCGACGCACCTCCCGGTCGGCGGAATATAGCTTGCTGAGGATCTGATCGCGCGTCAGTTCCTCGCCGTCGAACGTGTAGCGCGCCGTGGCCTGGGCCTCGTCGAAGAAGCGATGCCAGGCGTTGCGCCCCGTGACGGCCTTCTCGGCCAGGATCTTCTCTTCCGGCTCGGTCAACAGGTGGGGGCGGTAGCGCCGCACGGTCTCGATCCAGTGCCGGTAGTGCGCCACCGCCGGGTCCGCAACCCAGGCCTGCGCAACCTGGTCGGCCGCGGCGGCCACTTCGAGCTCGAGGAAGACGAGCTTCTGGCTGAGCCGGGAGCCGCGCTCCGTGGCCCGTTGCAGCAATGCGCCGCGCGCCGCGTCCCCGGTGTCGGCGGCCCAGTTCAGGTAGGCGTAGGCGCCGACCCGGGCGGCCCGCTCGCGAATCGCCTCGTAGACGGCCAGTAGCTCCCGCAGCGCGGCCGCGTCCAGGGTTGCGATGCGCCCGCGATAGGCCGCGTCCAACTCGTCCGCGGCCGCATCCGCGGCGTCCAGATCACGGTCGATGGCCGGGTCGTCACCGGCCGCGTAGAGGTCGGTCAGGTCCCAGGTGACCTCTTCGGCGCCGGTAGGTTGAGCAGTCGGGTGATTTGACATGGATTCAGATACCCTTCAGAATTCGGAGTATTTCACGCGGGCACAGCGATATGAGAGATAAAGGCTGGCGCGGAGATGGGGCGCATCTCGTCTTCTCCAGCAACGCTGACACGTCAGACGTCTCCAGCAAACACCATCGAAAGCGATTATACGACCGATGCCAGCGATGATCAAATCCAGGGTATCACCCGCACCGCGCCCTCTTTGTCGTGCTCCTGCTCGATCTTGATCTCCGCCGCGCCGAACGCGCGGATCACCTCCGCGTTGGTCAGCAGGTGTTGGGTGACCTGCGCAGTGCGGAACCGCGACTCGCCGGACGCCAAGGCCAGCGGCAGCAACAACTGGTCGGCCAGATATTGGTCGATCGCACCGTTGCCCGCCAGGAACGCCTCCAGCCCGTCCACGGCCTCGTCGGCCACGCGCTCGGCCGGCTTGCCCAGCGCGCCCAGGCCGAAGTAGCACGCGCTGGACCGTTTGAACTCGGCCTGGAGCAGCAGGAAGGTGCCTTTGGCCCGCGCTGGCAGATCGAGTAGCTCGATGTCGATCCGGCTGTGGCGGCCCTGGAGCCGGTTCAGCGCCCGTTTTTGCTGCCGCTCGGCGATGGACATATCCAGGTTTGCGACGGCCGAGATGCCCCGAATTCCTTTCAGCCCACCGCGCTCGGGCAGATCCAGGGGCGCGAGCGTTTTGATGGGCTCGATGCGGGCGCGAATCTGACCGTTACCTTGGGGATAGAAGCCGGCCAGCAGCAATTCCAGCGTGGTGTCGAAGCCGATGCGGTGCATGAAGGGCAGCCACTGCAGATCGAGGTAGTGAAAACATGGGCTCCAGGGCACGTGGGTGCCGCCGATGAGGGTGATCTCGGAAGCGGATGGGGGCACGGTCAGGAGAACGGCCCCAGCGGTGGGGGCGGCAGGAGGCACGGTCAGGAGACCGGCCCCAGCAAGGTTGCACAAGGCCAGCGGCAGGAAGATCGTCTGCAAGACGAGCGAGGTCGCGCCGGCCGTGCCAATGTCGAAGCGGTAGTCGCCGGGCTGGACGTCGCCCGGCGCGAAGGTCAGCGCCGTCGAGTCCTGAATCATGCCTTCGACTTGCGCGGCGCTGATGGCCGCGGCGGCCTTGACCGCGGCCAGGTGTTGCGCCTGTAGACCGGGCTTCTTTCGCCGGGCGCGGATGTTTGTGATGCGCAGCGCCTGGCCGGTCAGCATCGCCAGCGTCAACGCGCTGCGCAACACCTGCCCGCCGCCTTCTCCGAGGGAACCGTCGATCTCGATCATGGGGCATATTCTACACGATGGCCGCGATCTTGCAAGCCTGGACTGTATCCTCTCAATCGTCCGGGGCAGCTCAAGGCGGATCCGTGATCCGCCGCTCGCCCGCCGAGTCACGGACTCGGCTTGAGCAGATTTGTCCCCGCCTTTTTGAGAGGATACCCTGGACTGTATCCTCTCAATTTGTAGGGGCATTGCCATCACGTGCCTGGCACTTCCGAAAAGTGCCAGGCACGTTCGCCCCAGATTATTGAGAAGATACCCTGGACTGGACTTCACACGGCGGCTTGCTGTTCGCAATGATTTGATGTAAAATTTGTTTTGGCACGAAGATAACTGACGGTGGGGTGCGGTCATGGAATACGATGCCAGCTACAAGGACCTGTTCTCACACCCGCAGATGGTGGCCGATCTGCTGCGCGGCTTCATAGTGGAGCCGTGGGTGCAAGAGGTGGACTTCACGACCCTGGAGAAGGTGAGCGGCAGCTACGTCAGCGATGACTTGCGGACGCGGGAGGACGACCCTTCGACAGGCCCTTCGACAGACTCAGGACGCAGCTCAGGACAAGGCCTGGTGTGGCGGGTGCGGCTGCGCGATGGCTGGCTGTACGTTTACCTGCTCCTGGAGTTCCAGTCCAGCGTAGACCCATTCATGGCGGTACGGGTGCTGACCTACGTGGGGCTGTTATATCAGGACCTGATTCGCCGTCGGGAGCTGGCGCCGGGCGGGCGGCTGCCGCCGGTCGTGCCGGTGATACTGTATAACGGCCTGCCGCGCTGGCAGGCCGCACAGGACATTGCGGAGTTGATCGCGGCGGGGCCAGGTGGGCTGGCCGCGTATCGGCCACGGTTGCGCTACCTGGCGATAGACCAGGACGCGGTATCGGACATGGCGGATTTGGAGGGGGTGAGGATCATGTTAGCTGAACGCGTGGTCGAATGGACAAAGGAATGGAAGCAACAAGGGTTTGAAGAAGGCCGGCGCGAGGGGCTGCGACAGGGACAGATCATCTCCACCCGTGAATGCGTGCTGTCGGCATTGGAGATCCGCTTTGGCTCGACGCCGATCGCGGTCGAGGGGACTGTGAATCACACCGAGGATCTGGCGCGGCTGCGTACGCTGCTCCGGCGGGCGATCCTGGCGCGCAGCCTGGAGGAGTTCGCGGCGGGCCTGGTCGAAGGCAACGGTCATCACGAACGTTGACGGATCGAGTGGCTCGAAGGCCTCGAAGACCGGCAAGTCGTCCGCGCTAACCTTGAGCGCCTGTGGGCTGGTCCAGAAGCTTCGGGCGCCGTCCCTCTGGAGTCAGTCTTCGATGAGCTATAGAGTCTGGATTGACTCGCCGGTCATCGATTCTCGCCGGTCGCCTCGGCTCTGATGATATACTGGTCGGAAATCAAACGGGTGCATCGAAATCGGAGTCCTCAACTTGTTGAGGCCAAAGCCCGAACAAGTTCGGGAGTCCGGTTTGCACTGAATTCATTTCCGACCAGTATAGTTCTGGCTTGGGCAAACGTCACGGAAGTTGCTGCGGCCGTGCCTGAGGTGACGCGTGCGGGGTCGCTCTGCCCTCAAGCATGTGGAAGGAGGGCCGATCTGGTGGTCGAATTATACAGCATGTGTGAATGTATGAACACGTTGTGTGATACTTGACTTGACTTTGTCCCGAAACCAGGGTATATTTGCGCCGATTCTGTACTGGGGAGTTGGACGGCGTGGGCTCCCGAGGCGGATGCCTGGTGTGGTTCTCTGCACCCCCACTTTGTTCTCGCGCGCACCAGGCGGATGATGGCGGTCGCATTTGGCGATTCTGTATCGTGTTGCGTATTTTCCCCAGGCGAGAGAGCTTTGTGCGACGAGCGCAGCTCTGGAAAGGAGGGTGCGATCCCCGAGAAGCCACTTTTTGACCATCCGGACATGTCTGGTGTTCATACTATATCCAGGGAAGGAGCAAGGAGCAATGAAGCGTTTCTATCTGCTGACCGCGCTGTTTCTGACTCTCGGTTTGCTGGTGGCGTGTGCGCCGGCCGCGCCGAGCGCGCCGGCCGCAACCGCGGCGCCGGCCGCGCCCACTGCCGTGCAGCCGGCCGCGCCACCGCCGCAGGTGATCACCATCGGCTACACGGTCTCCCAGACCGGCAAGTACAACGTCGAGTCCATCCGCCAGACCAACGGGCTGAAGCTGTGGATGAAGCAGGTCAACGAGGCGGGCGGGATCAAGCTCTCCGATGGCACGATCCTGACTTTCGCCGACAAGTCGTACGATGACGAGTCGAACACCGATCGCGTCCAGGAACTTTACACGCGCCTGGCGGCTCAGGACAGCGCGCAGTTCCTGATCAGCCCCTACTCCAGCGGTCTCACCTCGGCCGCTTCGGTGATCGCCGAGCAGTATGGCAAGGTCATGATCACGACCGGCGCTGCCTCAGACAGCAACTACACGCAGGGCTACACCGGCGTCTACCAGGCCTATACACCTGCCAGCAAATACCTGACGGGTGCGGTGGACCTCCTGAAGAGCGACGCGCCGGCGGTCAAGAAGCTGGCCATCGTCCACGAGAATGACAAGTTCTCCACGAGTGTGGTCGATGCCGTCAAGTTATACGCCGAAGCCCAGGGCTACGAGATCGTCCTGTTCGAGGGGTATGACTCCGGCACGACCGACTTTGCGCCGTTCATCAACAAGATCCAGCAGTCAGCCCCCGATGCGATCCTGGGTGGGGGCCACTTCCAGGACGGCAGCACCTTTGCCCGGCAGCTCGCCGAGAAGAAGGTGGCGGCGGCCTACGTGGCGCTCCTGGTCGCGCCTCCCGAGCCGACCTTTGCGGAACTGGGGGACGCGGCGGTGGGGATCATCGGCCCCAGCCAGTGGGAGCCGCAGGCCAAGTTCACGGCCGCGGCGGCCAAGGGCGCCGGGCTGACCTGGGCCGGGCTGACCGGCGAGGAGTACGTGGCCACGTACAAGGCTGCGTACGGTGAGGAGCCTTCGTATCACGCGGCTGGCGGCTACGTCGCGGGCCTGATCCTGGGAGAGGCGATCAAAGCGGCGGACTCCACAGATAGCGTAAAGGTGAAGGCCGCGCTGGACAAGATGGATCTGCTGACGTTCTATGGTCGCATCAAGTTCGAGCCTGGCGCGGCCGCGCACGGCTTGCAGATCGGCCATGACATGGTGTACGTGCAGTGGCAGCGGGACGCTGCCGGCAGTCTGGTCAAGGAGGTGATTTGGCCGAAGGAAGGCCGCACGGCTAATCCCATCACACGCTAGGACGACCGTACCTGTCTTGTCACCGGGTGCGTTGCCCCAGACCCTTCGGGTTTTGTGCTGCACTTTGTTCGGGCCGGTCTCCCGACCGAGCCCGCTCCTTAGCCATACCCGCAAGACCCGAAGGGCCTGTACTTTGTCGATTACCGGAGGATGCTCAATGCTCGGACAACTGTTGGCATCGTTGACGGACGGTCTGTTGATCGGTATCGTGTATGGGCTGGCAGCGATGGGCCTGACCCTGATATTCGGTGTGATGAACGTGATCAACCTGGCCCACGGCCCGATCATCGCGCTGGGGATGTTCGGCGTGTATCTGGGCTATACGGTGCTGGGGCTGAATCCCTTTGTCGGCTTGCTCCTGGTCGGCGTGCTCGGCCTGCTGCTCGGGGTGGTGATCTACACGGTGGCGGTCCATCGCGTGATCAATGCGCCGCACCTGTCTAGCCTGCTCGCCACATTCTCGGTGAACATGATCATCATCGGCGTGGGGACCAGCATCTTCTCCACTTCCTTTCGCAACGTGGATTTCAATCTGGGCTCCCTGTCTCTGGGACCGGTGACCGTCCCCGGCACGCGGCTGGCTGCGGCGCTCCTGGCGCTGCTGGTCACCGCGGCCCTCTACCTCTTCCTGCGACGCACCAGGCCCGGCAAGTATGTGCGGGCCGTGGCCAACAACCGCACCGCGGCCGGGCTGATGGGGATCCCGGCGACCCGGGTGCTGGCCCTCAGTTTCGGCATCGGCACTGCCCTGGCGGCCGTGGCCGGCGGCCTGATCGCGATGTCGCTGCCGTTCACTATCCTGTCCGGCGGCGCCTACGAGCTCAAGAGCTTCGTGATTGTGGTGTTGGGCGGCCTGGGCAATCCCATCGGCGCGCTGGCGGGTGGCGTCGTGCTGGGGCTAATCGAGGGCATCGTGCCGGTCTTCATGCAGACGACCTGGGTGCCGGTGCTGGAATTCGTCCTCTTTGTGTTGATCCTGTTGCTGCGGCCCCAGGGTCTGTTCGGAGCGCAGCGATGAAGCCTCTCTTGCGCCACGCCGGCATCTGGATCGCCGTCCTGCTGGTCCTGGCGGTTGGCCTCTACCCGGCCGCTTCTCGCAGCCCGATCACGCGCGAGACGATCTTCACCGTGTTGTTGTCGGTGGGCCTGGCGTCCAGTTTGAACATCCTGCTGGGCTACACCGGCTACGTCAGCTTTGGCCACATCGTCTTTTTCGGGCTGGGGGGCTACGTGGGGTTCTACGCGCTGGATGTGTTGGGCTGGCATCTGGCGGCCGCAACGCTGGTCGGCGGGCTGGCCGCCGGTCTGTTGGCCCTGCTGCTGGGCCTGTCGATCCTGCGGCTGCGCGGCGCTTATTTTGCCCTGGCCACCATCGGCATCAACGAGGCGATGAAGGCGTTCGTCAGCAATTTCGAACCGTTCGGCGGCCCCGTGGGGATGGAACTGCACTTCGCTATCTACCAGGACTATGGCGGCGCCGGCCAGGCGCTGTGGATGGTCTATTGGGGCACGGTGCTTATCGCGCTGGCGGCGGTCGGCGTGAGCTTCCTGGTGAAGCGGTCCCGGTTCGGGCTGAGCCTGATGGCGATCCGGGAGGATGAGGACGCGGCCGAGGTGATGGGGGTGGTGGCGCCCCAGGCCAAGACCTGGGCCTATGTGCTGTCGGCCATCTTCCCCGGCATGTTGGGCGCGTTGTTCTTCTTCAAGCAAGGCATCGTCGAACCGGGCAGCGCTTTCCGCCTGCATCTCTCGATCGAGCTGCTGGTGATGGTGATGCTGGGTGGTCAGGGCACGGTGTTGGGGCCGATTCTCGGCGCGGCGGCGTATCAGCGGCTGCGTGGGCTGCTGCTGACCAGCGCCTTCTTCAAGAACATCCAACTGGCTGTGGCCGGTCTGCTGCTGTTGCTGATCGTGCTCTTCATCCCGGCCGGGGCGGTGGGGTGGCTGCGCGGCTGCGCGGCCGTCCTGCGGAGGATACTGGAATGATCCTCGAAGTCAGCAAGGTCACCAAACAGTTTGGCGGTTTGACCGCCGTCGACAATGTCAGTTTCGCGCTGCTCGAGGGTCAGATCCTGGGCCTGATCGGCCCGAACGGCGCCGGCAAGACGACCCTGTTCAACTGCATCAACGGGATCTACGCGGCCACCAGGGGTCAGGTCACCTTTCGCGGCCGCAAGATCAGCGGCCTGCCGACGTACAAAGTGGCCGACCTGGGGCTGGCGCGCACCCATCAGATCGTGCGGCCGCTGAACGAGCTGACCGTCCGTGAGAATGTCATGGTGGGCGCCTGTTTTGGCCGGGAGAAGCACGGCCTCCGGGCGGCCGGCCGCATCGCCGACGAGGTGCTGGCGTTCGTCGGCCTGGCTGCCCGCGCGCAGTCCCTGGCCAGCAGTCTGAATGTGGCCCAGAAGAAACGCCTGGAGCTGGCCCGGGCCCTGGCCGCGCGGCCCTTCCTGTTGCTCTTGGACGAGGTGCTGGCGGGTCTGAACCCGGTCGAAGTGGCGCGCATGCTGGACATCATCCGGCAGATCCGTGACCAGAGCGTGACGATCATCATGATCGAGCACATCATGCACGCGGTGATGAATGTCTCGGACCGGATCATCGTGCTCAACTACGGCCAACTGATCGCGGAGGGCAGTCCGGCCGAGGTGGCGCAGAATCGGCAGGTGATCGAAGCCTACCTGGGGGACCCGGACCAGGCGGAGCGCTTTTTGGACCTGGATGAGCCGGCGCCGGCCGCGCGCG
>MNXL01000125.1:11019-15422 GCA_001871755.1 Anaerolineae bacterium CG2_30_64_16 | reverse complement strand
TGGCGAGCCTCCCAACCAAAATCCGAAATCCGAAATCCGAAATCGGCTTCTACCCCTGCTTGCACTCCAGGATCACCACCTGGGTCTCGTCGGGCAGTTGCGACCGTGTGACGCGCAGGCTTTCCTGGGGCGCCTGCTCGGCAACGCCCATCTCCTTGAGGAACTTGCTCAGCGGCTCCAGCGCCAGAGTCGTGTACGGGGTGTGATAGTGCATCGGGATGACGATGCTCGGCTCCAACATGCTGATCACCTCAGCGGCCTTGTCTGCGTCCAGACCGCCTCCGCCGCCCACCGGCACGAGCAGGACGTCGATGTTGGGCATCGCCTCCACCTGGGCCTGCGTCAGGACCTTCGCCAGATCACCCAGGTGACACACGGACAGATCGGCGAACTCGAACACAAACACGGTGTTCTCTTCCTTGGCCTCCTGGCCCGCGCCCGGGCCACACCAGGTCTGGATGCCGGTGATGAACACGTCCTTGATCTCGTACTCCCCGGGCCGGTTCAGCAGCTTGTACTCACTCTTGACCGCGCCGATCGCGGCATGACCCGGGGCATCGTGGCTGACGGTGAGAATGTCGGCTCGCGTCCGCGGCATAGTGTAACCGATGCCCTTGTCGTATGGGTCGGTGATAATCGTCACGCCCGCCTCTCGCAAGCGAAAGCAGGAATGGCCAAACCAATCGATATCCACGGCATGTACCTCCGCGTGTTGTCCAGGATCGAAGTATCGAGTTGGATGTATCCTCTCAAAAAGGCGGGGACAAATCTGCTCAAGCCGAGTCCGTGACTCGGCGGGCGAGCGGCGGATCACGGATCCGCCTTGAGCTGCCCCGGACTATTGAGAGGATACGATTGGATTATAACGCTAACCACCTCGTTAAGCAAAGACAGGGCCTGCCGGCCCCGTCCTTGCCCCGGATCGACCCAACACGCGTATCACAAAGGTCCCGACACCGCCAACATCAACTTCCTGCCCAGCCGCCCCACCACCCGGCACAACTCGCCATCCTCCGCCAGCCGATAGCGCGGTCCGGTGCAAAGAATCATCTCTTCCAAAAGCCCGCGGTTGGCCAGATCAGCCAGCTTGCTCGCAACCAACTCCATCGGTAGGGCTACCTCGGTCGCCAGCGTGTCCGTAGAATGCCAGCCGGTGTGATCCGCGAAGAACAGAAGCGCTTCCCAGCGCAGCGGATCACGACCGTAACACTGCCAGATTGCGATCAGATCGAAATCCACCTGATCCTGCGACACCCCGACGAGGGCGTCAGGCACATAGCTTGACTCGCCGATTCCAAGACTCAGTATCATCCCTGTCTCCATGCCGCAGGTCGTTCGCCAACGCGACCTCCATCAAAAAGCGACGACCTGCTCGTTCAGATATCCTCTCAGCTTTTTGGGCCTGCGGTGGCCGGGTTTTTGAGCAAATACCTCATGAGTTAAACAGCAACCATCATGTCAACTGCAAAATATCATACATAGATCGCGCGGTCAATGGTACCATGTGCCCATTGCAAGCGCCGTTTGACGAAGCGGCTATTTGGCGATGGACAATGCAGGTATTATTGTGTATAATCCATCCGACTTACGACCGACATTAACGCGCATTGTGATGTTTCCCGCTCCGACCGGCCCGATCAGGAGTCAGGTAACAGGCGTCAGAGGACAGTCCGATCCTTGATTCCTGAGTCCTGACTCCTGACTCCTGTCCCCTGGAGCGATATGGAGGGAATAGATGGCTCGACCGTTGAACGATTCCCCATATCTCTACGGCCTTCACGACCCTGGCGGCGAGTCCATCATGGCAGCGCCCCCTGGCGCTGAGCAGAAGGTTTTCGGCTGGATCCTTTTCACCGAAGAGCTGGGCAGCGATCCCAACGACACGCGCGGCGGTGACTACAGCCGCTGGGCCGACCAGGGTCTCGGCATCCTTGTCCGCCTGAACCACGGCTACGAGCCCAAGGGTACTATCCCGTACTCCAGCCGCTACGCTGACTTCGCCAGGCGCTGCGCAAACTTCGCCCGAAACTCGCGAGGCTGCCACATCTGGATCATTGGCAATGAGATGAACTTCCCCGTGGAACGCCCCGGCGTGCTGTACGACCGCAGCCAGGATCCGCCGCGCCTGGCGCAAGCCGGTGAGGTGATCACGCCGGGCCTCTACGCCAACTGCTACCGCCAATGTCGCACCGCCATCCGGGCTGTGCCCGGCCACGAAGCCGACCAGGTCATCACCGGCGCGGTCGCGCCCTGGAACCCTCAGACCCCCTACGAGGGCAACCCGAACGGGGATTGGACCAGGTACCAGGAAGATCTCCTGACCATCTTGGGGCCCAGCAACTGCGACGGCATCTCGATCCACGCATACACGCACGGAGCGGACCCCAAGCTGGTCTACACCGACGCGTTCATGAACTCGCCGTTCCAGAATCGGCAATACAACTTCCGCACCTACCAGGATTTCATGAAGGCCATCCCGCCGAGCATGCGCGCACTGCCCGTCTACCTGACCGAGGCGGACCAGAACGACGCGTGGCGCGACGAAAACAACGGGTGGGTACAGCGCGTCTACGGCGAGATCGACTGGTGGAACCGCCAAACCGGCACGCAGGTCATCCGCGCCGTGATCCTCTACCGCTGGCCCAAAGGGCTGGACAAATGGGGCATCGAGGGCAAAAACGGGGTCATCCAGGATTTCCGCCAGGCCATGACCCACCAATACAGTTGGGAGGCAGCCCTGCAAGCGAAAACGCAGCCGCAACCACAACCGGAGACCCCGGTCCAACCCCAAGTCGAGCCTACCCAGCCGACTCCGACCCCGACGCCCTCGGTAGTCGACACAAGCCCGATCAAGTTCAACGAAACGGGGCAGACCGCCAGCGGCGCCTTCGTCGCCTTTTATCGCCAGTACGGGCTGGATCTCACAGGCTACCCGATCAGCGCTGAATACGTCCACGCGGACAGCGGCCTGAAGACCCAGGATTGGCAGCGGCTGGTGATGGAGGAGTACCCGGCCGGGAAGATCCGGCTGCGGCTGGCCGGGCAAGAGTTGTCGGAACTGCGTCATAAGGTGGGCCGCCTGGAACAGCAGGTCGCCCGGCTGATGTTGGCATTCAAGAATGCTGGGGCTACCGGCCCACTCGAACCGGAGATCACCGACATCACCCAGCAACTGCCGCGCAAGCCCGGTGAGTTCATCCAGCGGCCGGCCGACCAGATCCAATTCATCGTCATCAACCACACCGCGGTGCGGCCTGCGGTGGGCGCCGACCGGGTGGCCCAGGCGCAGTTGGCCCGCTGGCCAGGCATCGTCAGCCAGTATTTTGTAACCGAGACCGGCCAGATCCAGCAGACCAACCCGATGGACGAGGTGGTGGCGCGCGACCAGAATTGGATCTACAACGGCGTCAACATCTATGTGGCCGGCAATTTCGACGAGACGATCCCCAACGACGCACAACTGGACGCGCTGGCCCAACTGTGCGCCTGGTTGCTGTACACCTACAACCTGGCAGAGGACGCGCTGCGCGGGGTCAGTGAGTTCATCGTCACCCGCTCGCCGGGGCTCCAGTGGCTGACCGGGCAGCGCTGGAAGGACAGGCTCCTGGAGCGAGTGCGCGCGGCGCCGGCCGGCCCAGCCCAGCCCAGCACACCCAGCCCGCAAACCGACACCCAAACGGTTGCCGCGCTGCGCAGCCAGATCGAGGCGCTCCAGTCGCAGATCCTCGACGCGCAGGCCCGCCTCACTGACGCCGAGGGCCGGAACGCGCTGCTCCAGGCCCAATTGGACGCGCTCATGCAGGGTTCGGGCGGCGCACCCGGCAAACTGCCCCAGCCCACCATCACCGACATCGCCGTGCAACTGCCCTGCAACGCGGCCAGCCTGAAGTCGCGACCTACCCCCGCAGATGGGGGGGCCACGATCAGGTACCTGGTGTTCAACCACACGGCCGTTGACCCCAGCGTCGGCGTCGAACGCGTCGCGGCCGCACACCAGAGCCGTTGGGGCGCCATCCTCTATCAGTACTTCATCACCGGGGACGGCGCCATTCTCCAGACAAACGCGCTGGATCAGATCGTGGACCTGAATCAACCCTGGGTCAGCCAGGGGATCAACATCGCGGTAGCCGGCAACTTCACCGCGCAAGTCCCTAACGATGCCCAGCTCCAGGCGGCCGCGCAACTCAGCGCCTGGCTGATGCAGGAGCACGCCATCTCGATCGAGAACGTCAAGGGGGTCAGCGAGTTCATCAACTCCCAATCGCCTGGCGCCCAATGGCTGACAGGGCAGAAGTGGAAGGAGACCCTCCTGGCCCGGATCGCCGCAGTGCAGGCGAGCGCCCCGCCGACCCCCACGCCCACCACCCCGACCGACAGCATCGCGTTGGCCGCGCTGCGCGCCC
>MNXL01000125.1:0-11001 GCA_001871755.1 Anaerolineae bacterium CG2_30_64_16 | reverse complement strand
CTGCCCTGCGTCGTGCGGAGGCCAGCATCACCGCGTTGACCCAAGAGCGGGATGCTCTGCGCGCGCAGATCGGCGTCGGGAGCGGCGACACGGCTCAGTTGAACCAGCAGATCCAGACGCTGAACGGGCAGATGCAGGCGTTGACGGCCGAAAAGGCCACCCTCGCGCAACAGATCCAGACCCTGACCGTGGACAAGACAGCCCTGACCAGGCAGGTGCAGACGCTGACCGCAAACAAGACGACGTTGACGCAGCAGGTCCAGGCGCTGACCGCGGATAAAACCACGTTGAACGGCCAACTTTCGGCCGCCAGCCAGGAGCTTGCCACCTTCAAGCAGAAGGTTCAGGGGCTTGAAGCCACTATCAAGCAATACCAGACCGGTGGGGCCACTCCCGGCACACCGGCGACCGTGCCCGCCCCCGATATCACGGACATCGTGGATAAGCTACCCGTGCACGCGACCCTCAAGTACGACAAGCGGACGTTGGACAAGATCACCCATATCGCCATCCATCACAGCGCGGCGCCGGCCAACGTCACGCCGGAGCGAGTGGCGGCCTACCACGTCAGCAAGGACTGGCCCGGCATCGGGTATCACTTCTACGTAGAGCCGGATGGCAAGATCTATCAGACCAACCGGCTGGAGACCATCTCTTATCAGGTCTACCAGCAGAACCACTACTCCATCGGCATCTGTGTGTCGGGAGAGTTCAGCAACGGGGTGACGCCCACGCCGCTCCAGATCGAGCGCACGGGGCATCTGGTGGCCTGGTTGATGCAGAAACTCAATGTTCCGCTGGCCAACGTTTGGGGACACAAGGAGTTTCCCCAGAACACGACCGCCTGCCCCGGCAATGACTGGCTGACGGGCAAGAAGTGGAAGGAAACGCTAATCACCCGCATCAAGGGCGTGCAAACCGGGCAGATGCAGATGAGCACCAAGAGCATCGGCCACTACATGCTCTTCTGGCAGCGCCAGAACGCCTGGGCCAAGGAGGACTGGGGGGCCGCGGCCAACTACTTCGCCCGTTTCCGGCCCACAGCCGGTTTTTCCGCCGATGACGCGCGCAACGCGGAGTATGTCTCCATCGTCGGCGGTGTCGCGGGCGTGCCCTACGAGACTGAACAGGCGCTGATCGCGGCCGGATGCAAGGTCGAGCGGCTCTCTGGGGTCGATTTTGCGGACACGAAACGCATGTTGGACGATCTGGCGCAAACCGGCCGTCGGTTCAAGACGTTCAATGTGTGAATGGGCAACGAGTGATGGATTTCTTTCTCACTGACACCCCATACGAAGTCCACCTCCCAGTTTTCGAAGGACCGCTGGACCTGTTGCTGCAACTGATCGAGCGGGAAAAACTCGACATCAGCACAGTATCGCTGGCCCAGGTGGCCGATCAGTTTCTGGCGCACGTACAGACGTTGGAGCGCGTACAGGCCGGCCCTCTGGCCGATTTCCTGGTGATGGCCGCCCGCCTGGTATGGATCAAGTCGCGGCTGTTGCTGCCGCAACCGGAGCAACCGGCCGAGGAAGAGGAGGAGGACCCCGCCGAGGCGTTGGCGCGCCAACTCCGAGAGTACAAACGTTTCAAAGAAGCGGCCAACATGTTGCGTGCCATCGAAGAACGCGGCCAACACGCCTACATTCGCATCGCGCCGGCCGCCCCGCCCCCTGAGCTCGAACGGCGGCTGGGCGAGGGTGAGCTCACGGTAGCTGACCTGTTTGCCGCGGCCCAGGCCGCGTTCGCCGCCGCGCCGGCCCCGCCGATCCCGAACGGCGTGGTGATGCCGTTCACCCTCACGATCGGGGATCAGGTCCGGCTCATCAAGCGAGCGACATCCGGGGGCCACCCCGTGACCTTCCGGTCGTTGCTCCAACACGCCCGCCGCCGGTTAGAGGTCATCGTCACACTGCTGGCGGTGTTGGAGCTGATCAAGCGCCGGCAAGTGAAGGCCGCCCAGGATGCCATGTTCGGGGAAATCTCGATCGTGCCGATCGAGGGCGTGGAGATCACCGTCGACGGAGCGGACGCAGGCCAGAACGGGAACGGCAACGGCCTCGCCTGATCGCCTGCGGCGACCCGGGCAGGTTCACCGTGCCAACCAACGCGCCGCCCGTCCCCGCGCCTGCACCCAGCCGGACCACGTCAGGGCCAGCCCTGCCCCGAGCAGATCCACGATCCAATCGATCATCGTCATCGTCCGGCCCGGCACAAAACTCTGGTGGAACTCATCGCTGGCCCCATACGCCAGCGTGATCGCGAGCGCCCACCACGCCGCATGGCGCACGCCGGCCCCGCGTAACGCGCGTTCCCACAGCAGCGCCAGCACCCCGTAGACGGCCAGGTGCCCGCCAACCTCCTCCAGGTGCGGTACGTCCGGCGCCAGGTTCGGCAGCGTGGACTGCGCGGACAGGAAGAAGATCAGCGCCATCCACAGCAACGGCGCGGCCCAGCGAACGACCCTGTTGTCCCAGATCCGTTTCAAGTGTGTGCTCCAAGAGATATAGGGGTCAGGGGACAGGGATCAGGAGGCAGGAGACAGGGGGCAGGGGTCAGGCCCCAGCTACTCACGCCGGCTCGCCACTACTCCCCACGGCTCAACTGGCGCCGGCCGCGTCTATCCACCCCAACCTACCAATCTACCAACTATCCGCCGCCCACCCCCGCCGCATACGCTTCCAACGCGATCTCGGCCAGGCGGTCCCAATTGTACTCCCGCAAGACCCGTCCTCGGCCGTGGGCGCCCAACGCGCGAGCCTGCTCGGAGTCGGCCAGCAACCCCGCCACCGCGGCGGCGAACGCCTCGACATCCCCGGCCGGCACGAGCACGCCCCCATCCCCCACCGTGACGGGCAGCTCGCCGACCGCATACGCCACGACCGGCAGGCCCGCGGCCATCAACTCCAGCACTTTGGCACTGCTCCGCGCCCGGTTGGCCGGCGTGTCGGCCCAGGGTACCACCGCGAGCGTCATCCTGGCAAATAACGCGGGCAGATCCTCCGGCTCGACCCACCCCGCCACCTCCACCCCCGGCAGCCCGGCCAGCTCCCGCTCCTCACCGCCCAGCCCGCGCCCCACTACCGTCAACGTGGCGTCCGGCACGCGCGCCCGCACTCGCCCCCAAAGCGCAACCACGTCGGAGACGAGCACGCCGGCGAAGCGGGTGTATAGAAGTAGAGATTGGGTATTAGGTATTGGGTATTGGCATACCCAATACCTAATACCTAATACCCAATCCGACTCGCCGTTTGGCATGACGAAGACCCGCTCCGGATCGGCGCCGAAGGAGATGGCGCGGTCGCGCAGGCAACGGCCGGTCACGGTCCAGGCGGCCGCATGGGAGAGGCCGAAGCGCTCCTGCCAGGCGAAAAAGCGGCGTTGGAGGCGCGAGTAGCCGGCGCGTGGGTCATCGTTCCAGCCGCCGGGGCCTTCCCAGTCGTCGGAGTCGATGACGAGGGGACGGGGTGACGGGGTGACACGGAGACGGGGAGACAAGGACACAGGGACACAAGGAAACAAGGAAACGAAGGCTGAAGGGGCGATCCCTTGCGGTCGCCCCCGCTGGGAACGCCCACCGCGCGTCGCCCACAGCGCCGCGCCGACCAGGCCGGAGGGGCCTTTGGGCTTGAAGACGTGGACGACGTCGGGGCGCCAGACGCGCACGGCTCGCAGCAGACGCCAGGTCAGACGAAAATACCAGAGCGCCTCAAATGCCCCGAAAACCGCGCGGCAGACCCAGCCCCGTTCACGGGGCGTTGCTCTGTAGCCCGGCGATTCATCGCCGGAGCGGAGCGCCGCGTCTTGGACGTTTTCACCCGCCGGGACCCTTCGACACCCCGCGGGCAGCGCCACGTTCACCACCTCGACCCCGCCATCCCGCCACCGCTGGCCTGAATCCTCGGGACTGTCGTAGGGCGGGATGAATAGCGCCACCAGGTGGCCGCGCCGCGCCAGCGCGCGCGCAAGTGGCAGCGCGCGGGCGCGCGTTGTGCCTTTGGCCCGCAGACCAAACGGGGCGATCAAAGCGATACGCATCACGTGGCCATTCTAGCACGCCGGGGAGGCAGATCTGAAATCCAAAATCGAAAAAATAGATCGCGTCGCATCCCCGCAACTGATCATCGGCCGCAAGGTCGGTCGCCGCCCTCATGGCTGGCCAGGCGCCAGGGCGAAGTCGAACTCGCTGGCCCGATTCCCCATAGCGGATTCGTCGAAACGGTTGGCCGCGGCCACGCCATAGGTGAAATTGAACGCCGGATCGCCGGTCGCGCCGGGATCGCGGAAGCCGGGCGTGTAGGTCGTCGAGTAGGGTGTGGTTGGCGCGAAGTACGGCGCGTTCGCGGCGCGATACACCCGGTACAGCTCAGCGCCGGGCGCCGCCGGCCAGCTCAGGCTGACGTCCTGCCCCTCCCGGCCGGCCGTAATGGCGGGGGCCGCCAACGGCCGGCCCACCGCAAAGTAGACCGTTTGCTCGCCCCCGTCCGCCGCCCCCCGGCAGATCAACGGCAACAGGGTGCGCTGCTGCCGGCTCGCGCCGAACCAAACCGCCGACGACGCGGCTGTGTTGATGGTGAACTGCACCTGCGTCGGCCCGACCACCTGCGTCGCGACGGCCAGGGCCTTCGCGCCGGTCGCGTCCAGCGCCCACACCTGCACGGCCGCAGGGTTCACCACGGTCAGCGTGAGCGTCAGGCGGATCGGCTCGATCAGCGCCGGCGCAGCGCCCCACCGGTCATCCAGGGACGTCTCCGCCGCGTTCCAGGTCTGGCCGGTGTTCTCGACGCGCGTGAAGACGCCCAGCAGCATGGCCGTCGAGGTCGCCAGGGGCAACCCGTCGCGGCTTTGCAGGGTGACGGCGGCGAACTGTGCCGTGTCCGCGGGGACGGCCAGCGCCAGGTTGGTGAGCGCGAGGCTGCGCCCTGCCAGGAAGCCGACCGCGCCCTGGGCCCCCGGCCCGTCGAAGGTGTAGATGCCGTGCGCCGGATCGCTGACGTCCCACGTCAACTGCCCACCTGCGCTGCGATAGACCGGGCCGGCCGGCGCCGGCAGAGCCGGCGTGATCGGCGATGACGCATCGAGATCGGCGATGCGCAGCCGGCCGCCGAACAGGGCCGCGTCGGGGACGCCTTTCGCCTGGCGCAAGAAATCAGCCAGGCTGCCGCCCCAGCCGTAGGCCGCGCTGTCGTACCGCTCGTCCCGGGTGAAGGCCAGATCGACGTGCGTCGGCGCTGGCGCGATCTGCCCGCCCAGAAACAGGCGCGCTGCCACCGGCATCATGGCGGTCGCCAACGGGTTCCCCGCCAGATCGAACCAACCCGTCACCTGCGTGGCGTCGTAATCGTTCTGCCCGCCCGTGTATGCGAATTGAAACACCCCGTCCCAATCCTGGAAAGCCCCAATCGTGGCGAAGAAGATCGGCGCTTCAACCGCGTAGCGATTGGGGAAGGGCTGGTTGAATTCGGTGATTGTGAATGGCTGCCCCTTGACCGCGGTGACCGCCTTGTCGAACAGGCCGGTGAAGGGGGAGTTCACCCACGCCTGGTTGCTGATAACCCAGCCTGTGGGAGACCAGGCCGGCACGTTGGGCCACCAGGGATGATCCCAATAGAAGTGGTTATCCACGAAGTCCAGGTCCGCCATCGCGCTGATGTCGGTCAGGCTGTCCACGTAGCTGGCGGTGCCGGTGTTGAGAGGAGGCGTCGAAGACAGGGTCTGACTCGTTGACCGGATGAAGGCGCGCATCTGGGTGAAGTAGACTCGCTGCACGTCGTCGTAGAAGTGCAGAGTATCGCGCAGGCGTTGCGGCGTGAAGACCTCCAGCTCGGCGCGGCGCAGGCGACGGACGTTGCCCGCCTCCAGGCTCTCGCCGGGGAGCAGGCCGACTGGATTGTAGGGGGTCAGGTTGACAGCGTCGAACCAGAGGACCCGGACCGCCTGACCGATATCGAAGCCGACCTGGCCGTCCGCGTCATTGGCTGTGGCCGTGAAGACGAAGTCGAAGGTCTGCCAATCTGTGGTTAGCTCGGCCGTGCCCCACAAGCCCAGCCCGTCCCAAGGGTCATGGTTCTGCTTGACGTTGGCGTCGATGGCCCCCGCTGCGCTCGCCCGCGCAGCGAACCGCAGGCGGTAACGCTGCCCCGCCTGCACCGCCAGCCCGCCCTGGCTGAATTGGACGTGCCAGCTCGTGGCGTCCACCTGTGTCACGTCCACGCGCAGCGAGTGCGTGCCCGAGGTGGCGGTCGTGGCGTCCACCGCCCAGGTCGCGAGCGCCGTGCCGAAGAGTCCTGTGACCCACGACGCCTGGCCGACCTCGAAGCTGCCGTTGGTCAACAGCTCCGTCTCGGCCACCGGGTTCGCGGGCGCCCAGGCCGCCGCGAGCGCGGCCGTGCTGCCGTAGCGATCCTCCAGCCAGCCCTGCCAGCCGCGGAACGCGTCCACCTCCTGGAAGCTGAACTGGTCGAACCAGAACACGCCCGTGGTTTCACCCAGGTCGAACGAGACCCGCGCCGGGCCGAAGAGGGTCTCCGTCGCGGTGAACTCGACCGTGTGCGTCACCCAGCTCGTCGTGACGTCCATCGCCGCGGACCAGCCGAGGGCATCCCAGGGATCGGCGTCGCGCATCACCGCGCCGTAGAGGGTCCCTGGCGCATCCCCGCGCACCGCGAAGCGCAGGCGGTAGGCCTTACCCTGCTGCAATGCCAGGCCCGCCTGGATCAACTGGACATTCCAGGGCACGCCATCGCTCTGCGTCACCGATACCCGCAGCGCCTGGCCGCCATCCACGCCACCGGCAGCCGTCTCGGAGGTGGCCTGGCTGGCGCCGGCAACCCAGGTATACCAGTCGTCGAGCCCTGCCTCGAAGCTGGGGTTGCGCAACCGGTTGATCTGCGGCCCTGCGGCCGACAGTCGCGTCCAGCCGTCAAGCTCCTGGCTGTAGAAAGCCGGAAAGCTCCTCGGGTCCGTGAGGTTGAAGTTGAGGGCATCCCCGGCAAACGACAGGCCGAACGAGTCTTCGTTGGTGGTCTCCACCGCGAAGATGGCCGGGTCGTCCCGGTAGGTGAGGCCGGTGTAGGGGTTGACGTGGTCCAGCAGTTGCCCCGCGTAACGCTGCTGGAGCGCGATCATCACCGGGTCGAAGAGGGTGGCGCCCTGGTTGTAGAGACTGCCAGTGCCCTCGAACTGATCCGCGTCGGTCACGCCGTCATCGAGCGTGAACTGACGGCTGACGTGCAGGTTCAGATCTACGTAGATGCCGTGAAGCCGGAGCTGGTAGACCAGGTAGTCGAGCCGGCCCAACTGCGCCGGGTCAATCGCCAGCGTGTCCTGCCAGGGGTCGAGCCAGATGCCCGCGGGCCGGCCGGCGTTATCCAGATGGTGCAGGCGGACCGCGTTGAAGCCCAACTTGGCGAGCCGGCCGGCCAGCTTCTCGGCCGCGTGTGCGTCCGCAAACTCGCCCACGGCAGGCGGGAAATCGGGCGAGGGCGGGAACGCAGCGCTGAACGTCAGGTTGGTACCCCAAAAGCGCACCCGGCGGCCGGTATTGCTGAAGGCGAAATGACCGTCGGCCGTGGCCGCGATCCGGCCGCGGGCATCGATCACGCCGGCCGGATCCTGGCCCGCTGCATCGAGCAGCAGGTCGGAGGCATCGGTCAGGGTCGGCGCTGCGTCATCCCAGGGCAGGGTGAACGCAAACCAGCCGGTCTGGTCGGTTTGAGGCTGGCTGGGGCCGGTCGCCTGTGGCTGCGCGCTGCCGGCCAGCAGCCCTCCGGTCAGGACGAACAGCGCCAGCAGTGTCACGGCCACAATCGAACCACGTAAGACGAGTGATCGAAGACGCATGTTACACCTCCGCACGCGAGCGTTTTCATCTCAGCCTACATGCAATTATAATACAATTAGGATCGAGTAACAATACGCTGGACTCAAGGACGCCGGATGCGATCAGAATGACCGGAGACGCTCGATAGACTACATTTGGAACCGCTGCCTGCGGGCTGAGGCCATTGACAGGAAGGGGCTGCTCCGCTATACTTGCCTCAGTGTCGCAGGCGCGCCCCGCCTCTGGTCTGCAAGGGGCTCGCTTGCCGTAGGAGGCGGCCCATGCCGACCTGGTATCTCACCCCCGCCGCGCTGGGCTATCTGACGCAATTCATCCTGGCGCTGATGATCACTGGCTACTTCGGCGCCCGGCTGATGGCGCCACGCGCCAGCCGTCCGGCGCACACCGTGCTGCTGACCGGTTTCTTCGCCTGCATCACGCTGCTGGCCCTCTTGTTCTTCCTGGAAGCGACGCTGCTGCCCACCGAGCGCCTGTATGCCCTGTTCCTGCAAAACACCGCTTTGGGCGCAGGCATCGTTCTGCTGTTGCAATTCGCCTATCGCTTTCCCGATCCCTTTCCACAGAAATAGGAAGCGCGCCTGGCCCTGGGCTTGAGCCTCTTGTATGCCCTGTACGAGGCGCTGTATGCCGCCTATCGCTTCTGGCTGGTGAGCGCGTGGGGGCAGGTGATCTTCCGGCCACCCTGGGCCGATTATCCAATAGCGATTGGTCTGTTGTGGGCGCCGGCGGTGCTGCTGCGCCAGGCGGGGCGCGCCTCAAAACAAGACCTGACAGGTTTGGGAAACCTGTCAGGTCTGTAGATCTCTACCAGTTGAGCCTTTCCCTGGGCATCATGGCGGCGCTGGCGACCTTTGCCGTGGTCTACGTCAATTATCTGCCGGAAACGACCTCTTTCATGGTCCGGCTGGCTGGCGTGACCCTGGTGGCCCTGTTGGCCGTGCTGGGCGCGGTGGGTTGGGTGATCACGCCCACCTACGCGGCGCAATATCGCCCGGTCTTCCCTGACCACCGGACGGTGCGCTTCACGCCGAACGACGCCAGCGGCTATGACATCACCCCTGTTCCCTTTCATTTTGAGAGCGACCTGGGCGCAGACCTCAACCTGGTGGATTCCACCGCAAGAGCCGATGTACAAGACAGCGCAAAACTGGATTTTGACTTTCCCTTCTATGGCAAGACCTACTCCCAGGTTTATGCCACCAATGACGGGTCCATTGCCCTGGGCCAGGACGCGTACTACCGCGACTATTTGTATCATTACGGCGGCAAGACGCCCTTCATCTTCCCGCTGATGCTCGACCTGGTCCCGGAGGCCGGGCCGGGCGGCGTCTTTGCCAGGCAGGAGGCCGACAGGCTGATCGTCACCTGGGATCGCGCGGCCGGATTCCGCCGGCCGCAGGCTGTCTTTACCTTTCAGGCGATCCTATACCGCAGCGGCGTCTTTGAATTCTCCTACAACGGCCTGCCCGAGGGGCTGGCTTATCGCGCCAACGACGAACCCTGGGCCAGTGCCTGGCTGGTGGGTAGCCTGCCGGGCGACCCTTCGCCAGCTCAGGGCAAGTTGCGGCGCGCTGGCCGCAGAGCATGGATTTGGGTGATTTGGCCCAGAACCGCACCATCACCAGCGGGCCACAGGGCATTGTGCAGGACTATTACCTGGACTTTCGCCGCTATCTGCACGCCTTGCTCCTGCCGCTGGCCTGTTTGATGGGCGCCGCGAGTGCGCTGGTGGCTATTGGCTTTCCGTCCTTATTCTACCTCAACCTGGTCAGGCCGTTGGACACCCTGCTGGCGGGCGTCCGCCACGTCAACGCCGGCGACCTGCAAACGACGATGCCTATCCGCTATCACGACGAGATCGGCTTTCTCACCGAGTCGTTCAACAGCACCGTGGCGAAGCTGCGCGACTCGATCGCTACGCTGGAGACGCGCGTGGCCGAGCGCACGGCCGACCTGACGCAGGTCAACGTGCGGCTGCGCGGGGAGATAGACCAGCGCGAGGCTGCGCAGGCGCAACTGCTGGCGCAACAGCGATCGTTGGCGACGGCAGAGGAACGCGAGCGGTTGGGACGCGAGCTGCACGATGGGCTGGGACAGGTGATGGGCTATGTCAACGTGCAGTCGCAGGCCGTTCAGTCATTGCTGG
This sequence comes from Anaerolineae bacterium CG2_30_64_16, assembly GCA_001871755.1. Classification (GTDB taxonomy): domain Bacteria; phylum Chloroflexota; class Anaerolineae; order CG2-30-64-16; family CG2-30-64-16; genus CG2-30-64-16. The sequence goes on along the minus strand of MNXL01000125.1, from coordinate 1,012 downwards.
CCGATGGCCAGACGGCCGCGGCGCAGACCAACCTGCAGCAGATGGCCCAGGCCGCGCAAGACGCCCACGCCGACATCCGCAACTACATCCTGGGGCTGCGCAGCCCGACCCCCGCCCCGGGCGACCTGCGCCAGACCCTGGAGGCCTATTTGCGCCAGTTTGCCGAGAGCCACGGCATCCAGGCGGCCTTGAGCTATCCGGCCGACCCGCCCTGCGCGCCCTTTGCGCCGGCTGTGGAAGAGCAGGTCCTACGCATCGTGCAAGAAGCGCTGACGAACGTCCGCAAGCACGCGGCCGCGGCTCACGTGGAACTGCTCTTCAGCTTCACGGGCGAGCAGGCGCAGATCATCATCTCCGACGTATCTTCTCAATTCTTCGGGGAATCGCTTGCTGTGGCCGGTCTCCTGACCGAGCCACCGTGGGGCGCAGATCGTCATCTCCGACGATGGCAGGGGATTTGAGATTGGGGATTGGGGATTGGGGATTGCCGGTGACAAACCGCAAATCGCAAACCGCAAATCGCAAATCGGCAATCACTTCGGCCTCAGCGTGATGCGCGAACGGGTCGCGCAGGTGGGTGGGCGCCTGGAAGTGCGCTCCGCGCCCGGACAGGGGACGCGGGTGCTGCTCACCCTGCCGTGCGCTTCCTCAACACCGGACGACGAGGATGAAACGCGGGAGATGCGCGTGCTGTTGGTGGACGATCACCCGCTCTTCCTGGACGGCCTGCGCAACCTGCTGGTCGCCCGCGGCATCAGCGTGATCGGCCTGGCGCGCGACGGGCTGGAAGCGCAGGAGCAGGCCCGCGCCTTGCACCCCAACCTGATCGTCATGGACCTGGAGATGCCGCGCTGCAATGGCCTGGAGGCGGTGCGGGCCATCAAAGCGCAACTGCCGGAGATCAAGATCGTCGTGCTCACCGTGTCGGAAAGCGAGGGCGATCTTTTCGAGGCTATCAAGGCTGGCGCCTCAGGCTATCTGCTCAAGAGCCTGGATGCCGGCGAGTTTGTCA
>MNXL01000314.1 GCA_001871755.1 Anaerolineae bacterium CG2_30_64_16 | reverse complement strand
GCCACGGTGGCTCGGTCAGGAGACCGGCCACAGCCACCCCGGATTATTGAGAGGATACAATTCCTGGCTATTCGTTGAGTCGCCATTCGCTGATTCGTTGATTCGCTGATTCGCCCATTCGAGGATTCGTTATGCCTGACCCGGTCACTCTGACCATCGACGACGTAAAAGTAACCGTTCCCGCCGGTACGCTGGTGGTGGATGCAGCGAAAGCAGCCGGCATCGAGATCCCGGTCTTCTGCTCGCATCCCAAGCTCGACCCGCTCGGCGCGTGCCGCATGTGCCTGGTCGAGTTCGTCGGGCCGCGCGGCAGCCGGCTGGACACCGCGTGCACCGTGCGTGTGGCCGAAGGGATGGCCGTCCGCACAAACACCGAGCAGGTGAAGGCCGTGCGCGAGGCCAACCTGGGCTTCATCCTGATCAACCACCCGCTCGACTGCCCCATCTGCGACAAGGGCGGCGAGTGTCCGCTGCAAGATCAGACGATGGCGTACGGCCCCGGCGTCAGCCAGTTCATCGAGCCGAAGCGCCACAAGCAGAAGCACTACCCCATCAGCGACCTGATCATGCTCGACCAGGAACGCTGTATCCTCTGCTGGCGCTGCATCCGCTACCTGGAAGAATGGGAAGACAAGCCGCAGCTCGGCCTCTTCGAGCGCGGCGGCGAGACGATGATTGATATCTTCCCCGAGCGCCCCGTGGACGCGGCGACCTCGGGCAGCATCATTGACATCTGCCCCGTCGGCGCGCTGACCAACCGCGTCTCCCGCTTCCGCTACCGCCCGTGGGAGCTGAAGAAGACGCCTTCGGTCTGCAACCACTGCCCGGTCGGCTGCAACCTGCGGCTGGACGAACGATCGCATGAACTGCGCCGCATCGTCGCCCGGGAAAACGCGGCCGTCAACGACGAGTGGATCTGCGATAAGGGACGGTTCGTCCACCAGTTCGTGGATCACCCGGAGCGGCTGGCGAAACCGATGGTGCGGGATGACGGGGCGCTGCGCGAGGCGACCTGGGATGAGGCGTTGGGCCGGATCATCGAAAAGCTGGCCGCGGTGGCCGATGCCAGCGGCGCGGCCGCCAGCGGCGGCGTCGCCTCGGCGCGAGTCAGCAACGAGGCGGCCTACCTGTTCCAGAAGTTTTTCCGCGCGGTGGTCGGCACAAACAACGTGGACTTCGCGGGCGGCTCGGCCGTGCGCGCCTGGCCGACCGGCCTCTCGGCCATCGCGGACATCGCCAAGAGCGATCTGATCGTGCTCGTCGGCTTCGATCCGAGCGAGGCCGCCCCGGTACTCGCCCTGCACATCAAGCGGGCCGTCCGACGTACGGGCGCCAGGCTGCTGATCGTCCACCCGCGACGCATCGAGTTGGCGCGCTACACGCCGGCCAAAGGCGCGTGTCTGCCCGTGCTGCCCGGCAACGAGGCGGTGCTGTTGGACGAGCTGGCCGCAGCGGTTCAGGCGGGAAAGGCCAGGGAGCAGGGATTAGGGATTAGGGAGCAGGCGGGCAGGAGACCAGAGGCAAAGGGCAAAACAGACACCCGCACCTCCCAATCCCCAATCCCTAATACCCAATATCCCGCTGCCATCGAGCTTCTGCTATCCGCCAAATCCCCGCTCTTCATCTACGGCCCTGACGCAGCGACGGGCGAGCGCGGGCGGGCGGCGGTGTCGGCGTTGGCCAACCTGGTGACCGCGTTGGGCCAGGGCGACAAAGTGGCCTACGTCGGCGCGGCAGCGAACGAGCAGGGCGCGCGGGACATGGGGCTGCTGCCCGATACGCTGCCCGGTCACCAGTCTGTGGCGGACGCGGCCGTACGCGAGCGGCTGGGTAAGTTGTGGGGCGTCCAACCGCCGACCGAACCAGGCCTCACCTATCGCCAGATGGTCAATGGCGGCGTACGGGCGCTGTTCGTCATGGGCGCCGACCCCGGCGCCGATCCGGCCGTTGCGGAAGCGTTACGCGGGCTGGATTTCCTGGTGGTGCAGGATCTGTTCTTGACCGACACGGCGGGATTGGCTGACGTTGTCCTGCCGCTGACCAGCTTTGCTGAGGCGGACGGTACCTACACCAACCTGGAGCGCCGCGTACAACGCGCCCCGCAGGGCATCCGAGCCGTCGGCGAGAGCCGACCCGACTGGGCTATCTTGACCGCCCTGGCCGATCGCTGGCTGGCCGCTCAGGGGCCGGCCACCGAGGCCGCTGAGCCGGACTGGAAGAAGAAGAAACATCGCAAGACGAAACAGACCCTGGCGCCTAAGGCCTGGCGCTATCCCGATGCCGCGTCGGTGCTGGAAGAAATCGCCAGGGCCGTGCCCATCTATGCCAATATCCGGTGGGAGAGCCTGGGCGAACAAGGCGTCCAGTGGTCGGCGAAGGAATTGAGATTAGGGATCAGGGATTGGGGATCGAGCAATCCCCAATCCCCAACCCCCAACCCGGCAGCTTCCTGCTCGTCAGCAGCCCGCTGCTCTGGGACACCGGTCTGTTCATGCAACATGCGCCGGATCAGGTGCGCAAGCTGACGCCGGCGCCGTTCGTGGCGCTCAACCCGGCCGATCTGGCGGCTGCGAAGCTGGCCGAGGGCAGCCAGGTGTCTGTCACCTCGTCTCGTGGCAGCGTAACCTTGACCTTGAAGGCCGACGCCTCCGTTCAGCCCGGCACGGCGTGGATTCCGTCCCACCTGGCCGATCTGCCCGCTGAGACGCTTGGTGCAGGGCACGGCGAAGTGATGACTGTAACTATCAACGTCGCCAGTTGAATCAGGGATTGTGAGACGGTAAGTTGGCGCCTTCAACCGAGTCACCAATTTACCAATTTACCAATTTACCAATCTATCGAGTCACCAATCTACGGACAAAAGTCATGGACTGGACTAACCTGATTCTCATTCCGGCCGTCAAAGCGATCGTGCTGATCGTCGTGCTGCTGACGGGCTTTGCCTACCTGACCTGGTTTGAACGCAAGGTCGTGGGCCGTTTTCAACTGCGCTATGGACCCAACCGGGCGGGGAAATTCGGGCTGGGACACCCGATCGCCGACGCCCTGAAGATGATTTTCAAGGAGGAGATCATTCCGGGCCACGTGGATAAGATCTTGTACGTGCTCGGCCCGGCCCTGGCGATCGCGCCGGCCCTGGCGATCTTCGCCGTCGTGCCAGTGGGGCCTGACCTGATGCTGTTTGGCCAGAAGATCCCGATGGTCGTGGCGGACGTCAACATCGGGCTGCTTTACGTGCTGGCGATCGCTGGGGTGGGCACTTACGGCGTGATCCTGGGCGGCTGGGCCAGCAACAACAAATACTCGTTGTTGGGCGCGCTCCGCACCAGCGCGCAGATGCTCTCCTATGAACTGCCGATGGGCATCATGCTGATCGCGATCCTGTTGATGACCGGCACCTTGAGTCTGGTGCAGATCGTGAATCAGACGCTACCGTGGTATTTTCGAGTCTGGATACTGCTGGCCTTTCCGTTCTACTTTACTACGGTCCTGGCCGAGACCAACCGGAGTCCCTTTGACCTGCCGGAGACTGAGAACGAACTGGTCGCCGGCTTTCAAACCGAATATGGCGGGATCAAGTTCGCCCTTTACTACATGACCGAGTATCTGCACATGATCGCGGCCAGCGGTGTGGTGGTGACGCTCTTCTTCGGTGGGTGGCGCGGCCCGTTTGTGGCTCAAGTGCCATTCCTGGGCCTGATCTACTTCGCCATCAAGGTCTTGGCAATGATCTTTCTGTTTATCTGGGTGCGCACCAGCCTGCCCAGGGTGCGCTACGATCAGTTGCTCAAGTTTTGCTGGACGTTCCTGTTCCCGATGTCGCTGATCTACATGGCGATCACGGCAGTGGTGGTGGTGTTGCTGTAGATTGGTAGATTGGTAATTTGGTAGGTTGGTGGGCCAGCCACAGTATGCAATACGCAGTACGGAGTCGTTCCATGTCCAGTGTGAGCATGGTGTTCAAAGAAATCGGCGCAATCGTCCAGGCCATGGGCGTGACGCTGCACGCGCTCTTTCAAAAACCATTGACGGTGCAATACCCGGAAGAACCGGTCGCCGTGTACCCGCGCTTCCGCGCTCGCCATGAACTGCGGCGCTACGAGAGTGGACTGGAACGCTGCATCGGCTGCATGTTGTGTGAAGCCGCCTGCCCGACGGGCGCGATCCATGTGGAGGCGGCCGAGAACGACCCGCAGCACCCGACCAGCCCGGGCGAGCGCTACGCCAGTCTCTACGAGGTCAACCTGATGCGCTGCGTTTTCTGCGGCGACTGCGAGACCGCCTGCCCGGTCGAGGCCATCGTCCTGGGCCATGATTTTGAGTTGGCGGTGTATAATCGGGATGGGTTCTTGTTGACCAAAGAACAGTTGTTGAACCCGAAGACGCCGAATGTGGTGGTGAGGGCGGAATGAGGGGATTGGGGATTGGGGATTGGGTATTGGGTATTGGGGATTAGGGATTGGATCTGCCATATGCAAGACCAGAGGTAGGCATGTTTCTCTTTATTGTGTTTGCTGCGATTGCCGTTGTTGCCGCGTTGGGCGTGATCCTCAGCCGCAAGCCGGTCTACAGCGCCCTGTTTCTGCTGCTGAACTTTGCGACTCTGGCCGCCATGTACATCCTGCTCCAGGCGCAGTTCCTGGCCGCGGTGCAGATCATCGTCTACGCGGGCGCGATTGTCGTCTTGTTCTTGTTTGTCGTCATGCTGATCGGCGGCGGGGAGTTGGGGCCGGGGGACAGGGAAACAAGTAGACAAGGCGCCGCCCTGAGGTCCCTCGTGAGCCTGTCGAACGGCTTGCCGAAGGGAGACAAGGAAACAAGGAAACAGGGGGACGCCGCGACCTCCCTGGCTTCTCCTCACGGTTCCGCGGCTCCGCGGCTCCGCGGCTCCCTGGCGCTCGTGCTGGCGGTTTTGCTGCTGGCTGCTGTGGGCTACGGCCTGGTCACCGGCCACCTGTTTCCTGTGCAAGGCAACGCGGCCGCGTTCGGCCAGGGCAGCGTCGAGGCGATCGGCGCGGCGCTTTACACCGATTACCTGCTGCCGTTTGAGCTGACCTCCGTGCTGCTGTTGGTGGGGATGGTGGGCGCGGTGGTGTTAGCGAAGAACGAGGGATGATATTCGATATTGGGGGTATTGGGTATTGGAGATCACCTGAATACCCAATACCTAATACCCAATACCTTTGACCTGTATCCGAGGACTGACATGGTTCCCACTTCATCTTACTTGATCCTGAGCGCGGTTCTATTCTGCATCGGCGTCGTCGGCGTGCTGATCCGGCGCAACGTGCTGATCATCTTCATGTCGGTGGAGATGATGCTCAACGCGGTCAATCTGACCTTCGCGGCGCTGGCGAAGCATTTTCTCCAGTTGAACGGCCAGATCTTCGTCCTGATGGCGATGGTCGTCGCCGCGGCCGAGGTCGCGGTGGGCCTGGCGATCGTGATGACCGTAGTGCGGCACAAGGACACGACGAATATCGAAGATGTCAATTTACTGAAAGGGTAGATTGGTAACTTGGTAGATTGGTAACTTGGTCTTCTGGTTATGAAAGCTCTCTTTCTACAAGGCGACCAATCTACCAAGCTACCAAGCCCCAATCTACCAAGCCGGAGTTCCCATGCTTGATTACGCCTGGTTGATGCTTGCATTCCCCGCGCTGGGGACGTTGATCATCGCCCTGTTCGGTACGCGATTGGGTAAGCGCGTGGTCGGTTGGCTGGCGCCGGCCATGGTCGCGCTCAGCTTCGGCGTGGCCGTTTGGATGTTCGTCACGCTGCTGGGCCTGCCCGCCGAGGAACGCAGCCACCAGGTCATGCTTTGGTCGTGGATGACCGCCGGCAAGTTCCACGTGGACCTGGCGCTGCTGATCGACCCACTCTCGATCACGATGGCGCTGGTGGTCACCGGCGTGGGCTTCCTGATCCACGTCTACTCGATCGGCTACATGCACGATGACCCGCGCGTCCCGCGCTTCTTCGCCTACATGAACTTCTTCATCCTGATGATGCTGACGTTGGTGCTGGCGAACAACTACCTCCAGATGTACGTCGGCTGGGAGGGCGTGGGGTTGGCCTCGTACCTGTTGATCGGGTTCTGGTTCGAGAAGCCATCCGCGGCGGACGCCGGCAAAAAGGCGTTCCTGGTCAACCGCATCGGCGACTTCGGCATGGCGCTGGCGTTGATGTTCATCTGGACCAGCGTGGGGACGCTGCAATTCAGCGAGGTGTTTGCCAGGGTCCAGACGCAGTGGGCCCCGGGCAGCACGATCGCTGTCACCGTGACTATGCTCCTGTTGTTGGCGGCCACCGGCAAGAGCGCGCAACTACCGCTCTACGTCTGGTTGCCCGACGCCATGGAGGGCCCTACCCCGGTCTCGGCGCTGATCCATGCCGCAACCATGGTCACCGCGGGCGTCTACATGATCGCCCGGTCGCACGTGCTGTTCGGGTTGGCCCCCACCAGCGCGGCCTGGGTGGCGGGGGTCGGCGCAGCCACCGCGCTCTTCGCCGCCACCATCGCGCTGACACATACTGACCTGAAGCGCATCCTGGCTTACTCCACTATCTCACAACTCGGCTACATGTTCATGGCCGTGGGGGTGGGCGCTTACGCGTCGGGTATCTTCCATCTGGCCACGCACGCGTTCTTCAAGGCGCTACTGTTCCTGGCCGCTGGCAGCGTGATGCACGCCCTGGCTGGCGAGCTGGACATCCGCAAGATGGGCAACCTGCGGGCCAAGCTGCCCATCACCTACTGGACGTTCGCCATCGGCGCGGCCGCGCTGGCCGGCATCCCGCTCTTCTCCGGGTTCTTCAGCAAAGACGAGATCCTGTGGTACGCCTGGCAGAAGTCGTCGGTGCTGTGGCTGGTGGGGCTGGTCACCGCAGTGCTGACCGCGATCTACGCCTTCCGGGCGGTCTTCGTGCCGTTCTGGGGCCAGGAGCGCGATCGCAAGCTGTTCAGCCACGCGCACGAGTCCCCGCGCGTCATGACGGCGCCGCTCGTGATCCTGGCCATCGGCGCGGCGTTGGCCGGCTACATCGGCCTCCCGCGGCTGTCGCTGATCGAAGGCTGGCTGGAGCCGGTCTTTGCGACGCCCGGGGCTGAGGGCGTTGCCGCAGAAGCGACCGCCACCGCCGAAGCGGGGGCCGTTGCGGGGCATGGCTCGATCGAGTGGGTGCTGCTGGCCCTGTCTGCCCTGGTCGCGCTGGGCGGCCTCTACCTGGCCTATCGGGCCTTTGTGGTGGATACTGACATCCCCAAGCGCGTGCGGGCGTCGCTGGGATGGTTTGCCAGGCTGGTGGAAAACAAATACTACGTCGACGAAGCATACAACCTGATCTTCGTGCAGAGCACGCGTGATCTGGCCGGCTGGTTAGCCGACGTGTTCGACCAGCGCGGCATCGACGGCGCGGTGAACGGGATCGCGGGCATCACCGGCTGGGTCGGTGCGCAAGCGCGCCGGCTCCAGACCGGGCTGGTGGGGCTGTATGCTCTGTCGATCCTGTTCGGCGCGGTTGCGTTGGTGGCGTGGTTAGTGATAAGATAGTGGTGGAGTTCCGGCGGGAGGCGGTTGATGTACATTGACGACTTCATCTGGCTGCCCGACATCGTTGAGAAGCTGATTGTCAAACACGGTGTCACACAAGACCAAGCCGAGGAAGTGTTCTTCGATCGGCCGAAGTATCGCTTCGCTGAAGGAGGTCATCGCCCAGGCGAAGACGTCTATGCTGCTTTCAGGCAGACCGATGCAGGACGCTATCTGGTCGTGTTCTTCATCCACAAACGGGCGAATACAGCGTTGATCTTGAGCGCACGGGACATGGACGCGGGGGAGCGGAAACGGTATGAACGAAAATAGCCAAGAACCACTGACCAGCATCTCGAAAGCGCGCACGATCGAGGAGATTGCCGATTTCTGGGATACGCACAGCCTGGCCGACTACTGGGATCAAACACACGAAGTCGAGTTCGAGGTGCGCGCACAAAGAAGGCGACGCGTGACACTGGATCCAGAGGTTTTCCAAAAGGTTGAGGTGCAGGCTCGACGGCGCGGGCTTCTGCCAGAGACGCTAGTCAATTTGTGGGTGGTCGAGCGCCTGCAAGCAACCGCTTGAGCGCATGATGACCAGCGATCGGTGTGAGTTCTGCGAAGGGGAAATGGAACAGCGTCGTATTCCGGCACGCTTTCGCTGCAAGGATCGGACGATCAACGTCGAAGATGTGCCTGCCTGGGTATGCATGAAGTGCGGCGCGGAGTATTTCGATGCACCGGTCTACAAATGACGATCCCAATTACGTGGCTACATCCAGAGCCAGTGCTTACATGAGACGTGACAGTGGGTTGGAGTTTGATGATGACGGTTCTACAGGTATCCGAGACATTAGCCGAAGCGATTCGCTACGAAGCTGAAACTCGTGCCCAGTCAATTGAGGACTTTCTGGCGATCGTGCTCCGTCGCGAGCGCACGCTGGCTGACCGCCGCAAGATCGAGGAAGAACAGGACTGGTGGCTGAGTCTGCCCCTGAGCGAGCGCGCCCAATACGAAGGACAGTTCGTAGCTGTACACAATCGTAGGTTGATAGATCACGACAGGGATGAGTTGGCCTTGCGGCGCCGCGTGCGGAGCAAATACGAAAAAACGGCTGTACTGCTGATGCCCGCCGAAAGGCCGCGAGAGATCCGAGAGGTATGCCAGACTTGGAGAAGGGACTGATCGACACAGGCGTTTTGGCGCCAGGTGAGAATCAGAGTTGGTTTGCCTACGGCCCGAATCTTCAAAGAGCTTTGGACTATATTGACTTGATGGATTGGAACGAATTGAAGAGGTCGATTGCTTCGGGTCAGGAGTGAAGGAACTGCGAAGTGGAAATCCAGATTGACCCGCACACGCTCGCACGTGCTCTTGAACGCGGCACAAACGAAGCGGAAATCGAGGATGTGATCCGCAACGGGTCGCCCATTCCGGCGAAACGGAGTCGCCAGGGAAAGGCGAAGGTCTACCCGTTCAAGCAGGAACGGCACGGCAAGTACTATGAGCAGAAACGAGTTGAAGTGATTTACACTATCGAGTGGAGCATCATCGTAACCGTGACTGTCTACGTGTTTTACGGGAAATGGGGCTGAGCAGATGCAGATTACCTACAATGCGAAAACCGACTTACTCTATATCCGCCTGGACGACCGGAGACAGCCGGTCATCAATCGGCAACTTTCCGATGACATTGTGCTGGACATCGGCGAAAAAGAGCGCATCATCGGCATCGAGATCCTCGATGCTTCCGAGCATCTCAATCTGGGGCAGCTATTGCCTGTGCAGTACGGTGTCGCACGCGAAGCGGTTCCGGCTGAACAGCTTGCGCTTGCTTGAGTGAGTTCTTATGAATCTATCTAGCATTCCATTACTCTCTATCATCACCTTCCTCCCCCTCGCGGGCGGATTGATCCTGCTGGCCCTGCCCAACGCAAAACTCCAGAAGTGGTGGGCGCTGGGGGTGAGCCTCGCCACCTTCGCGATCTCCTGCCTGCTGTTCGTCTGGTGGCGGAACGGCGAGGCCGGCATGCAGTTCCTGGAACGTCAGCCATGGATCCCCCAGTTCGATATTCAGTACCTGCTGGGCGTGGATGGGCTGAGCCTGTTCCTGGTGCTGCTGACCACTCTTCTGACCGCGTTGGTGCTGCTCTTCTCGTGGACGGGGATCGGCAAGCGTCTGAAATCGTACTTGTTCCTGATGCTGTTGCTCGAAACGGGGATGATCGGCGTTTTCACTGCGTTGGACCTGGTGCTGTTCTACATCTTCTGGGAACTGTCCCTGGTACCGATGTACTTCCTGATCGGCGGGTGGGGCGATCCGCACAGCGGCTACAAGTTCCTGGGACGGGAGATGCCGTGGCGCATCTATGCGGCGCTCAAGTTCTTCATCTACACCATGGCCGGCAGCGCGTTGATGTTGGTCGCCATCCTGGTGCTCTATGGCCAGGGCGGCACGTTCGATCTGATCGAGCTGCAAAAGCTGAGCCTGGCCGCGCACCTCCAATTCTGGCTCTTCCTGGCTTTTGGGTTGGCGTTCGCCATCAAGGCGCCGCTCTTCCCGTTCCACACCTGGCTGCCCGATGCCCACGTCGCCGCGCCCACGGGCGGGTCGGTGATCCTGGCCGGCGTCCTGCTGAAGATGGGCACTTACGGCTTCGTGCGGTTCTGCCTGCCGCTCTTCCCGGACGCGACGCGGCAGTTCGTGCCGTGGATCGCGGGGCTGGCGATCGTTGGCATCCTGTACGGCGCGCTGGTGGCGCTGGTTCAGAAGGACGTCAAGTCGCTGGTCGCGTATTCTTCGGTGGCGCACCTGGGGTTCGTGATCCTGGGCATCTTTGCGCTCAACCCTCAGGGCCTGGCGGGCGCGACCTTACAGATGGTCAACCATGGCCTGAGCACCGGCGCCTTGTTCTTGATGGTGGGTATGCTCTACAACCGACGGCACACCCGTATGTTAGCCGACTTCGGCGGGTTGTGGAAACAGGTCCCGATCTTTGGGTTCCTGTTCATCGTCGTGGCGCTGTCGTCGGCCGGGCTGCCGGGGCTGAACGGGTTCGTGGGCGAGTTCAACATCCTGTTGGCCGCGTTTCGGGCCAACCAGCTCTTCGCCATCCTCGGCACCTTCGGCATCATCCTGGCGGCCTGGTACCTGCTCCACGCTGTCCGTCAGATGCTGCACGGGCCGCTGACCCAAGCCGAGAACGCCACGATCCCCGACCTGAACTGGCGCGAGGTGTTGACTCTGGTCCCGATCATCGTGCTGTTCTTCGTGATCGGCCTGTTCCCGAACCTGTTCTTCGACAAGATCAACCCGTCGGCCGAGGCGGTGGTGAAGGCGCTAAACGCCCAGCGGCCGGCGGTGAGTATGATGATGGAGCGGGTACCGTGACTGTTATTGGGTATTGGGTATTGGGTATTGCGCGCAATATCCAATACCTAATACCCAATACCTAATCCCCAATACCCAACACATGGAATCAAACGTCTATGACCTTCCCGACTCTGAACCTCCCCGTTATCGCGCCCCAGGTCGTCCTGGTGGCGGCGGCGCTGGTGATCCTGATCGCTGACCTTTTGATCCGCGAGAAACGGGTCTTGGGTTGGCTCAGCCTGCTGGCTGTGATCGCCGCGTTGGCCGCCACACTGGCGCAGCCCGGCGCGGTCGCGTTCCAGACGATGGCGCTGGCCGATGGGCTGGGTCGCGTCACCGGCGTCGCGATCTTGATCGCCGCTGGGCTGGCCATCCTGCTGGCTATCGAGCGCGTAGGCGATTTCACCCGCTTCGACCAGCCTGGCCTTCTGAAGGGACAAGCAAGCCCCGGCGGTCACCTGGTCACCTGGTCACTGTCCGATGCGCAGCATCGGCGTCACCGTGTCACGGATCGGGCCGGCGCATACTACGCGTTGCTGCTGTTGGCAACCGCGGGGATGCAGGCGCTGACGATCGCCAGCGACTTCATGACCATCTTCCTGGGGGTGGAAATCCTCTCCCTGGCGCTCTACGTCCTGGTCGGCTTCAACCCGCGGGAGGCGCGCTCGGCCGAGGCCGCGCTGAAGTACTTCCTGCTCGGCGCGTTCGCCAGCGGGTTCCTCCTGTACGGCATCGCGCTGATCTACGCCGCGACCGGCGCCACCAACCTTGACCAGATCGCCAGGCATCTCCTGGTGATGTCCATGCCCTTGCCCTTTGCCCCCTTGCTCCCTGTGGGGGTGGGCCTGCTGCTGGTAGGGTTCGGGTTCAAGGTGGCGTTGGTGCCGTTCCACATGTGGACCCCCGACGTCTACCAGGGCGCGCCCACGCCGGTGACCGCGTTCATGTCGGTGAGCACCAAGGCCGCGGCGTTTGCGGCGCTGATCCGCGTGTTGGCCGCGCTGACCAGCCACGACCGGCCGTGGCTGCTGGCTTTGGCCGCGCTGGCCGTGCTCACCATGACGTTGGGCAACCTGGCCGCCCTGCGGCAGAGCAGCCTCAAGCGGATGCTGGCCTATTCGAGCATTGCGCACGCCGGCTACCTGCTGACCGGGCTGGCCGCGGGCAATTCCCAGGGCACGCAGGGCGCGCTCTACTATCTGCTGGCTTATACCTTCATGAATCTGGGCGCGTTTGCGGTGGTGCTGGCCGTCCAGCGCCGGGAAGAGAACGACGTCACGGTCGAGCAGGTCACGGGGCTGGCGGGCCGACAGCCGGCCCTGGCCGCGCTCATGGCGATCTTCATGTTCTCGCTGGCGGGCATCCCGCCGCTGGCCGGGTTCTTCGGCAAGCTGTACGTCTTCAAAGGCGCGGTGGACGCCGGGCTGGCGTGGCTGGCGATCGTCGGTGTGCTGAACAGTGCGATCGGCGCGTACTACTATCTGCGGGTCACCGTGCAGATGTACATGGCCGGCGAAGGGGAAACGGTCGCGTCAAAGATCGCCTGGCCGGTGTGGGTGACCGTGGTCCTGGCGGCCGCGGGGACCGTGGCCCTGGGCCTCTGGCAGTGGCCGTGGATGCAGCAGATCACGGCCGCGGTGGCGACGCTGGCGCTGCGGTAGATTGGGTTATCACCGTTTCTTTCGTGTGAATTTGTGAAATTCGTGGCAGATTTGTGGCACTCCCCCAAGTTCTGCATGCGCCCACACAAATGCGTTAAGTGAGGAGGACGTCCTATGTTCGGCATCGACTACATCAAAGCCGGCCCCACGCAGTACGTCATTCATTACCGTAACGGCCAGGTCGCGCGTGCGGGCAGCGGCCTGGCCTTCTTCTACTGGGCACCGTTGTCTTCCATCGCCGTCGTTCCCATTGCCAGCGCCGACGCGCCGTTCATCTTCAACGAAGTGACGGCCGACTTTCAAGCTGTGACCGTACAAGGCCAGCTTACATACCGGGTGACCGATCCCCAACTTCTGGCATCGTTGTTGAACTACACTGTGCTTGGCGCGGTTGACCGCTATGCCACCAAAGACCCGGAGAAGCTGCCGCAACGGTTGGTCAACCTGGCGCAACTGGCGACGCGGGCTGAGCTTCAAACTCGAGATTTGCGCACCGCCATCCAGTCTTCGCAAGAGATTGCAGCGGCGGTCTTGGCAAGCCTCCAGGGCAGTGCGGCGGTCAACGGGCTGGGGGTCGAGGTGTTAACGTTCGCCATCCTGGAGATCAAGCCGATCCCAGAGATCGCGCGGGCGTTGGAGGCAGAATCGCGCGAAATGCTTTTGCGCCAGGCCGATGAGGCAATCTACAATCGTCGCAACGCGGCCGTGGAGCAGGAGCGACGCATCAAGGAGAACGAGCTGAATACCGAGATCGCGGTCGAAGAGAAGAAACGGATGATCCGGGAGACCAAGGTCGAGGCCGACCTGGCCGTCGAGGGCAAGCAGCAGCAGATCCGTGAGGCGCAACTGGCGGGCCAGATCAAGCTCGAAGAAGAACGCAAGCGTCTGGTCACGACCGCCACCAAGAACGCCCGCACCGAGGCCGACGCGCAGGGCTATGCCATTGAAGCCTCACTGCGCCCCCTGCGCGATCTAAGCCCCGACCTGCTGGCTGCGCTGGCCGTGCAGTCGGCCGAGCCGCGACGTATGATTGCCATGGCGCTGAAGGAGATCGCGCAGAACGCGGGCAAGATCGGGCAGCTCAATATCACGCCAGACCTGCTGGAGTCGCTGCTGACGCAGAAGTCCGAAGCGGCGCGTTAGGATGACATGGTTTACGAGAAGATCGTCCTGGTCACGCGCAAGACCCGTCTGGAGGGGCTGATCGAGCGGTTCAATACCGTTGGACAGGCCCGTTTTTACATTGAGCACAGCGGTGGAAACTTCGACCAATACGAGCGAGAACACGATGTTTATCACGCGGCCCTGGATCAGCTTCGCGGCGCGTTGGAACGTATCGCCAAGCTCCAGGTCATCGAGCGGGATTTTCTGCCCAACTTCATCTTCGCAGATAGCGACATGGTGGTCACCATCGGCATCGACGGCCTGGTGGTGAACACGGCGAAATACCTCCACGGCCAGCCGTTGGTGGCGGTCAACCCCGATCCGACCCACATCGATGGCATCCTGTTGCCGTTCAACGTGAGACAGGCGCCCTCAGTGGTGCGGCGGGTGCAGCGGGGCTTGATGCAGGTCAAGCAGGTGACCATGGCCGAAGCGCGGCTAAACGACGGGCAAAAGTTGCTGGCGTTCAACGACTTGTTCATCGGCGTGCGGAGTCACATCTCAGCGCGCTACCTGATCCGGACGGGGAAGCGCGAAGAGCATCATTCGTCCAGCGGCATTATCGTTTCGACCGGGGCGGGGGTGACCGGGTGGCTAAGCAGCCTGTTCAACATGACCGGCGGCATCGCAGACGCGTTCGCCGGGAAGGGCGCCCAGATCGCGCGGCCGGCGCTGGCGTGGGACACCGACCGGTTGATCTTCGTCGTGCGCGAACCGTTTATCAGCAAGACTTCCGCTGCGGGGATCGTCTGCGGCGCGATCACCGCGGACACGCCCCTGGCGCTTGAGTCGGAGATGCCGGAGGGGGGCGTGATCTTCAGTGACGGCGTGGAATCGGACTTTCTGGCATTCAACGCCGGCGCCATCGCCGCCATCGGCTTGGCCGACCGCAAGACGCAACTGGTGGTCGGATAAGAGGCAAGAGTGACCGGCGCTTCCCAAAGCGCCAGTCACTGATTTCCCCACCTGCGTCCAA
>MNXL01000313.1 GCA_001871755.1 Anaerolineae bacterium CG2_30_64_16 | reverse complement strand
GGAATCTCGGCCGGGGAATCGAGTATTAGATTTTCAAGAAGCCGGGTTTCTCAAAGAAACCCGGCTTCTTTCTATCGGCCCCTCCATCACCTGCGCCGTCAAGTCCAGACTCGGCGCACAAGACTACTACAGTTGGGCGTAAGTCCTTTGGCAGTTGCAGAACACGCCGCCCAACTGTTTAAAGTACTTTGCGCATATCCTTCAACTGCACAAGGATTTCCGCCGCAAAGTACTACGAGCCTACACAACGAAAACCGGTTCTTCATCGCGCCCGCTCAGGGCGTCAGGTGGATGGCGTTGTCAGACCGAGGTACCGGCCAAACAGACGTACCCCAAACCACTACGGACGCATTGCCTGTACGGGCGGCGGGACGGACTGCGAGGGGAGATGCGCGCTCATCCTGGCCAACGCGAGCAGGCCGCGCAAAGCATCGTTGACAGCCTGCGCATTAGGCCCTAACCAGTTAAATCCTTGCACGACAGACAAGAATCTTCTGATGGCATGTGCCTGGTTGGTTCCGGCTTGTCCGGGTTAGGGAAAGCCTCAGCGATCTCGGGATCAAGAACGATGATATTGGAGGACTCTTTCAGGCGCGCCGCGTATTTCCCGCGCACCATCGGCCCGAAGTCTTCCCGACGATACTCAGACCGCAACTCGTCCGAAGTCATAATTACACGCCCGCGGCATCGGCCAGGGCGCGGCCTTCGGCCAACAGCGCCTGCACCGTGTCCGGGCTGTGCGCCTCAGCATACACCCGCAACACCGGCTCGGTGCCCGACGGGCGGATCAACAGCCAACTGTCGTCGGCCAGCAGATATTTCACCCCATCTCGGGTATTGACGGTCGCCAACGCGATCCCCGCCAGGGTCGGCGGGGCCATGTCCACCAGCCTGGCCATCAGCGTCGGTTTGTCGAACGGGTGTACCTGAAAATCGTTGCGCGCGTAGTCGAACTGCCCGATCTCCGTCATCACTTCACGCATCAGCGCCTCGGGCGACTTGCCTGAACGCGCGATCAGCTCGGCGAACAGCAACCCCATCAACACGCCGTCCCCCTCGGGGATGTGCCCCTTGATGCTGATCCCGCCCGACTCCTCGCCGCCGATCAATACATCGTCTGTCAACATCAGGTCGCTGATATAGTTGAAACCTACCGGGGTCTCGTGCAGCGCCAATCCATACTGGCTCGCCAGGCGGTTCAACATCTGCGTGGTGGAGACCGTCTTGACCACCGACCCGCGCAACCCGCGCTGATCGACCAGGTAGCGCAATGCCAGGGTCATGATACAGTGGGGGTCGATGAACCGCCCGGTGGGACCCACCGCGCCGATGCGGTCGGCGTCGCCATCAGTGGCCAGCCCCAGGTCGAAGCCGCCGCTTTGCATCAGCTCGATCAGCGGCCCCAGGTGCCGGGCGATTGGCTCGGGATGGATGCCGTTGAAGCCGGGATTCATCTCACCGCGAATCTCGACCACGTGGGCGCCCGCCTGGATCAAGAGATCGCGCAGATAGCCGCGTCCCGACCCGTACATGGCGTCGACGACTACACGTAGTCCCACCCGACCGATAGCGCTGAGATTCAGCAGCCGGCTGACGTGGTCCCGGTAGTCAGGGAACGGGTCGAACCGGACGATGCGCCCCTGCGCGGCCGCGGCCTCCACATCGAGGCGCGCTGGCTCACAGCCCGCAGCCAGATTCGCGCTCAGCTTCGTTTCCACCCGCCGCGTGTCCGCGGTGCTGGCGCTGCCGCCGTAGGCCGCCTTCAACTTGATGCCGTTGTAGCGCGGCGGGTTGTGGCTGGCGGTGATCATCACGCCACCCACGGCGTTCATCCGCGGGATGGCGAACGAAATCACCGGAGTGGGCGCGTCGCCCTTTGCCAGGGCCACACGCAACCCGTTGCCGGCCAGCACCTCGCTGACAGCCTGGGCGTACCGGTCGGAGAGGAAGCGCGTATCGAACCCGACCACTGCCCACGGGGCCTGAGTCGCCGGGGCATCCTCCAACAATACCTCGGCGATCGCCTGCGCCACGTGGCGCACATTGGCGAACGTAAATTCGTCGCTGATCACCGCCCGCCAACCGTCCGTGCCGAACTTGATAGCCATTGTGATAAACCCTCACCTGTCGAGTATGATCGATGCTCCGCTACATATTTGTTCAACAATCCGGGCCCCGAAGAACCGAGAGGATCCTACGCTACTTGCGCCACGTCGGCGCACGTTCTCTGTACCAGGTGGCGCACGAGCTCAGAGTGCTCCGCGACGATTTGCTGCGCCGCGGCATCCGAATCGGCCTCAGCCACCACGTGGAACCGTGCCGTGTCAGGATCGGGGTAGATCAGCACCCATGTCACGTCGTCCAGGAAAACCTTGATCCCGTCCAACATCTCCTGACGACGACCGGCGAAATGTTCCATCAGGCGCCGCATGACGCGGCCCTTGGTCTCGGACGTGCCTTCGACCTCGTCAGCAGCCATGAAGAACGCCGGAAGGTCAGCCACCACCGCGGAGAGCCGCGTCCGCTGCAACGCCAACAACTCCAACAGCTTGCCCAGCGCCATCAGACCATCGACCGCCGGATGAAACGCCGGGAAGACGAAATTGCCGGTGCCATCGCAGGCCATCGCGGTCGCATTCTGGACGGCCGCCTGCATCAACGCCTGGCTCTCGACCGGACACCGGCGCACGTGCCCACCATGCCGCGCAGCCAACCGTTCGAAGAGCTGCGACTGATCGACCGACACCACAATTGTGCTGCCTGGATGCGTCCGGAAAACCAGTTCCGCCATCGCCGCGGCCATGACGGGATCGGGCAGATTGGTCCCACTATCATCCACCACGAAAATCTTCTCGCCCCCGACGTCCAGCCGCACCCCGAGGCTGATATCGTCCAACGCCGCGGTGATCTTGGCCAGTTGGACGCGCTCGGACCAGAACTCCGCCTGGAGGATCGAGGTCTTGTTAGGGTCGATGCGGGCGTTGAGCGGCACGACTTCTACGTTGAGTCTTTCCAGCAGATTGGGCAGCACATCGGCCGCCGGCGCATGGGCATAATCCACAACGATCTTGAAGGCTGCGGCGCGGATCGCCTGGCTGTTGATCACGGCCAGGTATCCTTGCGTGTAGACATCCACGACGTCTCGCGCGTAGTCGATGCTGCCGATATCCTCCATGTAGGCCCGGCGGAAGTCCTCGCGGAAGAACACTCGCTGGACCGCGCGTTCCCGTTCCCGGGTCAGGTTCAGGCCGTTACAGTCGAGGAAACGGATGTCTACGACCCGCTGATCGTAAGGGGAGAGCCGAACGTGCACGCCGCCGGCCGCACCGGTTGTGCGGGTGTAATAACGCGCTACCGGGATCGGCACGGTGCCCAGGTCTCGCACGTTGTTGCCCGCCGCTGGCAGCCCCGAGATCATGGCTCGCTTGATCATGCGCGGGCTGCGATGGGCATCTCGGTTGATGGTGACGGTGCTGCCTTTGGGCAACACCGAGCCAAAGGCCGTGGCCAGCCGGGCCACGAAGTCCGGAGTCAGATCGACGTTGACCACGCCGGTCACGCCATACCGACCAAACAGCACCCGCCGCCCTTGCGATCCCCAGATCAGGCTGTGATTGACGACTGCTCCGGTGTCCACTTCCTTGCCAGGCCAGATCTTGACGCCAGACTGGATCATGGCGCCCTCGCCGACTACCGTTCGATCGCCCACCACCGCGCCCTCGAACACTATCGCCCGCGCCTTCAAGCTGCACTGCCGGCCGATCACCGCGCCGTGCAGCTCCACGCCCTCGCCGATGTAGCAGTTGCGCCAGATGATGCTGCGGTCTACCCGGACGCGGTTGTCCAGAATCGTGTAGTCTCGCACGACGGCCGGCCCGTGAACCAACACGCCCCCTTTGACCTGCACCTCTTCTCCCAGGTAGATCGGGCCAAAAAGCTGCGCGTCAGGGGCAATCTGCACCGCGCCGCCGGTCCAGATGCCACCACCGATATGCTGGCCCAGGTCCCCCAACCGCAGCCGGCCGTTGAGCAGATCCCCATTGGCACGGCGGTACTCGCTCAGCGTGCCGATGTCGCACCAATATCCGCCGGCAACGTAGCCGTAAATGCCCGCGCCCCGCGCCAGCATCTCGGGAAACACATCCTGGCTCCAGTCCACGGCCTGCCCGGTCGGGATCCGCGCCAGCACTTCGGGTTGCACCACGTAGATGCCGGTGTTGACCGTGTCGGACGTGACCTCCCCCCAACTTGGCTTCTCCATGAACGCCGCAATCCGGCCATCCTCGTGCACGTTGATCACGCCGTACTCCAGCGGATCCGGGACGTGGTAGAGGGCCATGGTCAACAGCGCGCCCCGGTCGCGGTGATACTTCAGCAGCGTCGTCAGATCGAGGTCGGTCAGCGCGTCGCCGCTGATCACCAGGAACGGCTCGCCATCGGCCACGAGGGGATGGGCATTCTTGACGCTGCCCGCCGTGCCCAGCGGCGACTCCTCGATCGCATACTCGATATTCATACCGAGCAATCGGCCATCGCCGAAGTAATCCTGGACCTGGGCCGCCATGTACTGCAACGTGATCACCACGTCAAGGATCTCATGTTGCTCGAGCAGGTGCAGGATGTGACCGAGGATCGGCCGGTTCACCACCGACAGCATCGGCTTGGGTCGGTTAAGGGTCAGCGGGCGCAGACGAGAACCCTCGCCCCCAGCCATCACGACCGCTTTCATGAAAGCTCCTTGATTATAGATGGCGGACTGCGGATTGGGAATGAACAGCGGAATTGTAACACGCTGGCGCAATGCGTTACAAGCAGCATGTTATCACAGGAAAGGGCGTTGGACAAGCGGCAGTTCATCCTTTGGGCAGTTGGGGCATATGTGGAATTGCTGCAGGTTAGTCTGGTTGCAAGAATACGCCATCTATGGTATTGTACCGGTGACCGACCTGGCGGAACGCTTAATGTCGCATTCCACTTCAACGTTACCGACCATACCATGCCTGAGGTGATGCACGTGACAACCAATGCAGTGATGGAGATAGCCAGACAAGCCGAAGCGCTCTCGGCCAATGAACAGTTGTACCTGATTGCCTTGCTTGCAGGCAAGATGCAGCGAGTTTATCGGTCAAACGGGTCGGGGCGCCGGTGGCGCGAGATTCGCGGAGCAGCGCCTTGTCCGATGGTCGGTGAAGACACCCAGGCATGGGTGTCGCGCAATCGGCGTAAAGATGATGAAAGCCGCGAGCAACGATGGAAAAGGACACTATGAAGGTTGCTGAGGCGCTTCTTGAAGTCACACACCTCTTCCTGGATACCGCCCCGGTCATTTACTACGTTGAGGAAAACCCGTTGTTTCTCGCAAGTGTCACCCCGATCTGCCCTGAAAATAGCCGCCGGGTGGGTTCGTAGTAACGACTTCAGCCGTTCGTCTGTCACAGGACGACTAAAGTCGTCACTACGAGCGTTTTCATCCGCCGTGGCCCTTCGACGCGGCCCTTCGATAGACTCAGGACGCGGCTCAGGACAGGCGCCGCGCGCGGCATGAGAAACTGATCTGAAAATGGACGTTCGCTACCCGTTTTCATGCTTGGTGGTGAACGAAGTTCATGGCGACTTCTCAATAATCCGGGGCTGTGGCCGGTCTGTGACCGCGCCACCGTGGACAAGCGGGTTTTGCCCAGGGATTGCTGGCGGATGGTATTCTATACCGCCTGGACAGCTTTCATTATCTCTGCCTGTGTTATACTGTCTCACATGGACTCACGAACCCTCCGAGTTCTCGAATTCGACAAGATCCGCGACCGGCTGGCCCATTTCACCTCCTTTTCACTGGGCGCCGAGCGGGCCCGCGCGCTCCTGCCGACTGACGACATCCGCCTGGCCCAGGAGTGGCAGGCGGAAACCCGCGAGGCGCGGCGGCTGCTGGAGGAAAAGAGCGACATCTACATCGGCGGCGTCCACGATCTGCGCCCACAGGTCGAACAGGCGGTGCGCGGCAGCCCACTGCTGCCCGCCGATCTGATCGACATCCGCTACACGTTGCAGCGCGCCCGCTCCCTACAACGGGCGATGAGCCGGCTGGCCGACCAGTTCCCGCACGTCGCCGATGTCGCGCTGCGCATCGCAGTGCCCATGACGGTGATCGACGAGATCGGGCGCTGCATCGATGAACGCGGCGAAGTGCTGGACAGCGCCAGCGACGCCCTGGGCCGCATCCGTCGCGAGCTGCGCACCGCGCACAGCCGGCTGCTGGAACGGCTGCAACGCATCGTCAACACGCCGGCCAATGCGCAGTACTTGCAGGAGCCGATCGTCACCCAGCGCCAGGGCCGCTACGTCATCCCGCTGCGCGCCGAATTCAAAGGCCGCATCCCGGGCCTGGTCCACGACCAATCGGGCAGTGGGGCGACCTTGTTCATCGAGCCGATGGCCGTGGTGGACCTGAACAACCAGTGGCGCGAGGCGCAACTGGCCGAGGAAGAGGAGATCCGCCGGATCCTGGCGGCGCTCACCGAGGTCATCGCGGCCCACGCCGACACCATTCGCATCATCGTCGAGGCATTAGGCGACCTGGACCTGATCTTCGCCAAGGCCCGCTACGCCAACGAGCTGCGCGCGGTCGAGCCGGAGCTGCACGATTTCGGATTTCGGATGCTTCGACCGGGCTCAGCACAGGTTTCGGATTTCGGATTGAAGGCAAAGCACCGCAAAGCAAGTCCGCCCCCTGCCATCCACAATCCGCAATCTGCAATCGAACATCCTGGCAGTGTCATCAAACTGCTCCAGGCGCGGCACCCGTTGCTCGACCCGCTGACGGTCGTCCCCGTGGACATCTACCTGGACGACGACTACTTCATCGTGTTGATCACTGGTCCCAACACCGGCGGCAAGACTGTGTCGCTGAAGACGACCGGACTGCTTACCTTGATGGCGCAGGCCGGGCTGGCGATTCCCGCGGCCGAGGGCGCGGCCGTGTCGGTGTTCGAGCAGGTCTTCGCCGACATCGGCGACGAGCAAAGCATCGAGCAGAGCCTGTCCACCTTCTCGTCGCACATGACGCACATCGTCGAGATCCTGGAGCAGGCGGATGCCCGGTCGCTCGTCCTGCTGGACGAATTGGGCGCGGGCACTGACCCGGAAGAGGGAGCCGCGCTGGCCCAGGCGCTGCTCAACACCTTGCTGGAGCGCCGGGTCACCACCCTGGCGACGACCCACTACTCCGAGTTGAAGGTCTTCGCCCACAGCACGCCCTTCGTGGCGAACGCCAGCGTCGAGTTCGACATCGAGACCCTCAGCCCGACCTACAAACTGACCATCGGGCTGCCCGGCCAGTCCAACGCCTTCGCCATCGCCCGACGGCTGGGATTGGCACAGGCGATCGTGGCCCAGGCCGAGGCGCTGGTGTCACCCCAGTCGCTGGAAGCCGAGACGATGCTGGCCGAGATCAAGCGGGCGCGCGAGACTGCGCTGGCGGCCGAGGCGGAGACCAAGTCCGCCCAGCGCCGCGCCGAGGCGCTCAACGCGGACCTGCGCTACCGGTTAGCCCGGATCGAGGAGGCCCGCCGCGAGGTGCTCTCGGCCGCGCGCGCCGAGGCCGGGGCGGAGTTGGCGGCGACTCGCCAGGAGATCGCTCAGGTGCAGGAACGGCTGGCCGCGGTCGAGATACCGCCGGCCGGCAGCCCCGGCGCCGCGGCCAGCCTGCACCGCGCCTGGCTGGCCGAGGCCGAGGCGGTACTGGCCAGACGCGCGCAACAGGCGCAACCGCTCCCCCCGCCTGCCGCGGCCGTGCCGGTCGTGATCGACGGGCCGTTGGAGGTGGGTGACAGAGTCTGGGTGCCGTCGTTGCAGGCAGCCGGCGACGTGGTCAACGTCGGACCGCGCGACGTGGAGGTCAAGGTCGGCTCTTTCCGACTGAAACTGGCCCCGCACCGCGTGGAGTTGCAGGAGCGTGGCGCGCGCCCCGCGGTGCAGGCCAGCCCATCCGTGCCGCGGCCGGCCGATCCCGGCATGGAGCTGGACCTGCGCGGGCTGATCGTGGACGACATGCTGGTCGAGCTGGATCGCTATCTGGACACGGCGTATCTGGCCGGGCTGCCCTGGGTGCGCATCATCCACGGCAAAGGGACCGGCGCGCTGCGCCAGGCCGTGCGCGACGAACTGCGCGGCCACCCCCTGGTCAGCGATTTCCGCGCCGGTGAGGCCAACGAAGGCGGCGAGGGCGTGACCGTGGCCAGGCTCGTCCAGCGGTGAGGTTTATTGGGGATTGGGGATTAGGGATTGGGGATTGGGGATTGCTCGCTGTGGCCGCCGTTCGACGAGCTCGGAAGAGCCGCTCACGATGCAGTTTCCTGACCGAGCCACGGTGGGGTTATGCAGTACGCAGCACGCACTACGCAGTACGTGAGGATCCAGCTCTTGCATCGAAAGCAACTCCGTGGCATCATCCAGATCGCCCTCAGCGGGCTGCTGTTGGGCTTGATCCTGCGCCAGGTGCACTGGGCCGAGGTGCGGGACGCGCTGTGGCGCATCGATCTGCGCTGGCTGGCGTCGGCCTGGGGACTGTTCGTGGCGGGCGTGATCGTCCGGGCGGCGCGCTGGCAAGTTCTGCTGGACGCCCTGGGCGTGCACCGTCCGTTGGGCGAGCTGACCACGTGGTACTTTATCGGTGGCTTCTTCAACGTGTTGTTGCCCACCGGCTTCGGCGGGGACGCGGTGCGGGTGGCCGAGCTGGCCCAGGATACCCGCCGGCCCGGCCCCGTGCTGAACAGCGTCGTGGTGGATCGCTATCTGGGGCTCATGGTGCTGCTGGCGATGGGCGTGGCGGCCGCGCTGTTCCAACCCGGCGTCGCGCCGGCAGGGGTGATGCTATTGACGGCGGGCCTGTTCGGGGGCGGCTTGTTGGCTGCGTGGCTGCTGCGCCGCGGCTGGTGGACGTGTTGGGGCGCGCGCGCCGACTTCCTGGGCCGGGCGGTCCGGCTGTTGCGCCTGCCGGCGCTGGCCGAGGCGCTGGCGCCTTATGATCGACCCGCGCTGGTCCGCGGACTGATCACCTCCCTGGCCTTCAACCTGCTCCAGATCGGCTGGAATCTCGCCATTGCCCAGGGCCTGGAACTGCATTTGCCGGTGGCGACCTACCTGGCCTTCGTGCCGCTGACTGCGGTCGCGCTGATGTTGCCGGCTTTCGGCGGGCTGGGCGTGCGCGAGTTGTCCTATGTCGGCCTGTTCGGCAGCGTTGGCGTGCCTCAGGCTGCCGCGTTAGCCCTTTCGCTGGGTGTCTATATCATCACCGTCGCCACCGGGCTGATCGGCGGCGCGTTGTACCTGATAGCAGGTATTCGGCGAGCTCGTATATGAACTCAGAACTCTCCATCGTCATCCCCCTCTACAACGAAGCCGAGAACATCGAGCCGCTGTACGCGGAGCTGAGCGCGGCGCTGGCGGAGGTCGGGCGCGCCTACGAAGTGATCATCGTGGACGACGGCAGCCGCGACGACAGCTTCGCCCGCCTCAAGGCCGTGCACGAACGGGACCCGCGCTGGCGCGTGATCCGTTTCCGGCGCAATTTCGGCCAGACCGCGGGCTTCTCGGCCGGCTTTGACGCGGCTCGCGGCCAGATCGTGATCACCAGCGACGCGGACCTGCAAAACGACCCGCGCGACATCCCCAGGCTGCTGGCGAAAATGGCCGAGGGTTACGATATCGTCAGCGGCTGGCGCGTGAATCGCAAGGAGCCGTTTCTCAGCCGCCGGCTGCCCTCGATGATCGCGAATCGCCTGATCTCCGGCGCGACCGGGGTGACGCTCCACGACTACGGCTGCTCGCTCAAGGCGTACCGTAGCGAGGTCGTCAAGAGCGTGCGGCTGTATGGTGAGCTGCATCGCTTCATCCCGGCCATTGCCAGTTGGATGGGTGTCAGCGTGGCCGAGGTGCCGGTCAACGACCGGGCGCGGCGGTTCGGGCGCAGCAAATACGGCATCAACCGCACCTTCAAGGTGTTTCTGGACCTGATCACCGTGCGCTTCATCCTGGGCTACGCTACCCGGCCGCTGCACATCTTTGGCGGTCTCGGACTGATCTTGAGCCTGCTTGGCATCGTGACCGGGCTCTATCTGAGTTTTATCAAGCTCGCGCTCGGGCAACAGATCGGCAGCCGGCCGCTGCTGTTGTTGGCGATCCTGCTGGTGGTTCTGGGGGTTCAGATGATCAGCATAGGGCTGCTGGCAGAGATGGTCATGCGCACCTACCATGAAGTGCAGGACAAGCCGATCTATGTGGTGCGGGACCGATTGGGTGAATAAGTGAACGTGGCCCCATTTGCCAATCGCTGTCGGTCGCAGTACAATAACCCGGCATCATGCTTCGCGCCACAGCCGGTTTGGTTGGCGCGCCAAAGTGCTGGGCGCACACACAGGACCGGGGCTGGGCGGCATGTGCGCCGCGCCGGCGCGCGTTTTCGCCGAAATCCCGGGGATGAGTTGAAGGATCAGCCCATGGCTCGCCGTGCCTTGATACAACGCCTGCGCCAGCATCACGGCATCGAACATGCCACCGTCACGGTGCTCGCCCGGCGCGCGCCGGGCGTCCCTTTGGTGGCCCGTAGCGACGGTGACGGCTTTGTCGTCTATGGGGAGGTAGATACGGCCGTCCTGCGCGCCGCGGCCGAGGAGGCGCTGTCGCGCCTTCAGGCCGGCGCGGCGGAGTTGGCCATCCATCCCAATTGCGGGACTAACCTGGTGACGGCCGGCGCGCTCAGCGGCATCGCGGCGCTCCTGGGCGCAGGGGGGCGCAAACGCTCCCTGTGGGACCGGGTACCCGGCGCCATCCTGGGCGCCACGCTGGCTTTGACGATGGCCATCCCGCTTGGGCGCTGGATGCAACTCAACGTCACCACCAGCAGTGACGTGCGCCAACTGCGCATCGCGGCGGTCACCCGTCTGGAGAACGGCCCTGTCCCGCGGCATCGCGTGCTGGTCATCGGTCAGGCCGCATCAAGCAACCGGTAGGAAACTTCGCAACTGATGTGCCACTGCAAGGAGTTGGAATATGACTCGGTATGAAGTCATCATCTATTGGAACGCAGAAGATCAGTCGTTTATCGTCGAAGTGCCTGAATTGCCTGGTTGCATGGCGGATGGTGCAACGTATCAGGAAGCCCTGGCAAACGCCGAGGTTATCATTTAAGAGTGGATTGAGACAGCCCAGGAATTGGGTTGTGTTATTCCGGAGCCGCGAGGACGGTTAGTTTACGCATAGCAGTTTCAACAGAACGAGGCAGCTTGAACAACCTTGTAGAAGCAGAGCGGAGCTGTTGAAGATCCCATTCTCAGCAGACGTTCTATGAAGGTCTCGTCTCAGTGATCACCCTGATCCATGGCCCGGCCGAATTGCTGCGCGCAGAGGCGTTGTCAGCGGTGCGCGCCGGCATCGCGGACGACCCGGCCCTGGCCGACCTGAACACAACGCGCCTGGATGGCCGACAGGCCCCCATCGTGGATCTACAAAACGCCTGCGACACCTTGCCGTTCCTGGCCGCGCGGCGGCTCGTGGTGGTGGATGGCCTGCTGCGCCAGCTCGCGACCCCCGCCAGGTCACGCGCAAAGGCCGAAGCGAGTTCGGATGAGGAAGAGGCCGAGGCTGAGGCGCCGCAAGCGCCAGAGTCGAGCAAAGGGCAAGGCAAGGCGCTGCTCGACTATCTGGACCGGGTACCTGAAACCACCGAGCTGGTCTTCGTGGAAGATGACGTGCTACGGGGTGGAACGCTGCTGCGTCGGATCATGGAGCTACAGCGCGACCAACGCGCGGCGATCATCGTGTGCCAGACGCCCAGAAAGAGCGATCTGCCCGGTTGGATCCGGGCGCGCGCCAGGCAGCGCGGCGCAAACCTGGACGCGGGCGCGCTCGCCGATCTGGCGGAGTTCGTGGGGGACGATCTGCGCCAACTGGATCAAGAGTTGATCAAGTTGGTGGACTACACGGCCGGCAAGCGGACAGTCACCCGCGACGACGTGCGGCGGCTGGTACCGGCCACGCGGGCGGCCAACATCTTTGCGCTGGTGGATGCGTTAGGACTGGGCGATGCGAATACGGCCGGCCGCTTGCTGCAACACGCCCTTGACGTCGACGGAGAACCACCGTTGCGCCTGCTGGGTATGATCGCCCGCCAGTATCGGTTGCTGATCCAGGCGAAGGCACTCCAGGCGCAAGGGAGGAGACCGCCCGAGATCGCAAAGGAGTTGGGCGTGCCCGACTGGACCGCACCCAAACTCCTGACCCAGGCCGGCCGGCACAGCTTCACCAGGCTGGAATCGGCCATGGAGCGGATCCTCGCCGCGGACGAGGGGATCAAAACCGGCAAGATCAGTGACCGCGAGGCGATGGACGTGTTGTTGGCGGAGTTGGTGGGGGGATGAGGGGGTGAGAGGCAGCTACTGCGTACTGCGTATTGCGTGTTGCGTATTTCGTACTGCGTAGCCCACAGGCAAGTAGAGCCGCCCGCCTGTCAGGCGGCCGCGCGCAGCTCCGCCTGATCCTCGATCCCGACCCAAAAGTGGTGCAACAGGACGTTCGACGCGGGCAGGACGCGCAATGTCAAACGGAACCCGCCCGGCATCCCCGACCCGGACACCATCAGCTCGCCCCCTCCCAACGCCGCACGATTCACATAGCACGTGTTCGGCGGCACGCCGAACTTCTCCCAATAGCGCCGCGCAGCGTCGGCGACCTTGGTCGGCAGATCCCGCTCCGCGCTATTGTCGAACCACAGCAAACCGGTCTGCATGGACACCTCCCGTGATCAGCAGCGGCGCCGCGACCTGCGGCACCTGTGCGGCCACCCGGCGACTGCGCCGCCGCCACGCCGGCAACGGGTAGCGCGGCGGATTCTGCCAGCGAGCCCAGAACCGGCCGAGCCACGTCGGGCTGCGCCGCACCCGCCAGATC
This sequence comes from Anaerolineae bacterium CG2_30_64_16, assembly GCA_001871755.1. Taxonomy (GTDB): domain Bacteria; phylum Chloroflexota; class Anaerolineae; order CG2-30-64-16; family CG2-30-64-16; genus CG2-30-64-16. Next base: position 1,975 of record MNXL01000313.1, on the reverse strand, counting down.
CCCACATCCGTGAAAAGTCCCAACTCGAAACGGCCCTCTCCGGTACGCACCCGATAGCGTCGCTCGGCGCCGAATGTGTTTACGCTCTCTACCCCCAACACCCGCAGCGCGCGTCCCTCCCATCGAAACGACTGGGGCCGAACGCCATCCGGGGCCAGTATCACGTGCAACGATTCAGTTTGACTGGTCATGACTACATCTCCCACGATGTGTCCTGCATACTGCCTCTGCCATCAGCCATCAGCCATCGGCCATCGGCCATCAGCCATCAGCCATCGGCCATCAGCCATCAGCCATCGGCCATCAGCCATCGGCCATCAGCCATCGGCCATCAGCCATCAGCCATCAGCCATCAGTCGCTCGCCGTCACCACTCACCCGTGGCCCAGCCCTCGTCGTCGCCGACTACGCGCAGCCGGCGCAGGCCCCCGTCCGGCGAGAGCTCGGGGGGCGGCAGCGGCACGTAGTCGGGCCGTGCGCCCGCCCGACCACCGAGCAGATCGGCGGGGTTCAGCACGATCACGTTCGGCTGCTGGAGCTGTGCGTAGGGCGGCTGCGGCGGCTCGGTTCGATAGTCGCGTCGCTCCCGTCGCAACAGCGCCACCAGGAGCAGGCTCGTGGGCACGCTGGCAGCCACGCCGACGGCGACGCCGATCACGACCGCCATCGCATCCGTGCTCATGCGCTGGCCGATGATCAGCGCCAGCGTTACGCCAAAGGCCAGCATCACCGGTATGGCAAGTTTCTTCATGGCGATCCCCTGTGTCTCCGCTCAAGCAATGCTTGAATAGATACCACACGTCAGGCTGGCAGCAAGCCTGCAAGTTGGTGCGCGCTCTCCCAGCGCCGACGCCGGCGTCCACCTGCGCTCACCTGGTCGGCAATCGCGGCCAGCGTCGGTCCCGAGGCGTATGCGGCCTGGAAACGGATCACCTGCCCCTTGGCGACGAGCAGGAAGTCCCCGCGTCCCAGCAGGCGTTCCGCCTCGGTACCCGGCACGCCCGCGGCCACCCTGGCGTCCTCCGGGCTCACCACGCTGCCCACCAGCCGGACCGGGAAGTTGGCCTTCACCATCCCACCCACGAGCGCTGCGGAGGGCCGTTGCGTCGCGGCCACCACGTGGATCCCGGCTTCACGCCCACGCTGTGTGAGTCGCGTGAGCGCCTCTTCCACCGGCTTGCCACCCGTGACGAGCAGGTCGGCCAGCTCATCGATTGCCAGCACGATGCGCGGCAGCGATCGCCGCGCCGTGTCCCGCCGCACCATCTCCGCCACCAGTGCGCTGAGGACTTCGGTTGCACTGTCCGGGTCTTGGACCACACCCTGCCGCTGCCAGACGTGCGGCAGCGCGGCCAACGGCTCCAGGCCCCGCCCCTTGGGATCGATCAGCACCATCTGGAGGCGGCCAGGGCGGTTGTGCATCGCCAGCGACAGCAGCAGCGTGCGAGTGAGCGCGGTCTTGCCGCTTCCGGTCGTGCCGGCCAGCAGCACGTGCGCTACGTCCGGGCTGTCGAGGCGTAGCAGCAGCGGCGCACCCCCCTCGTCCACGCCCAGCACCGCGCAGTTTGGCGGCACGGCTGTCAGCTTCTCGCACAGCGCGACCAGCTCCACCGTCCGCGCGGTCTCGCGCGGCACCTCCACGTGCAACACCCCGCCCTCCCGGTAGACGCGGGTGGCGCGCGCGCCCAGCGAGAAGGCCAGCTCTTCGGCCAGGTTGCTCACCTTGTTCAGCCGGGTGCCCAGCGCGGTGGTCACGTCGAACCGCACGAAGCGCGGGGTCACCGTGGCCTGCCAGACGCGCGCCGACACCTTGTGCGCGCTGAGCACCGACTCGATCCGAGCGGCCTGGAGTTCGTATTTGTGTGGCATGGTGAACCTCGGTTGGCGAGACGAGTTACGTTTTTCGTATTGCGGACTACCTCGACAATGCTAGATTACCATGTTAGCCGTCTCGTCATGCTGACCCGCCAGGAGCT
>MNXL01000377.1 GCA_001871755.1 Anaerolineae bacterium CG2_30_64_16 | reverse complement strand
TGGAAGCCAAAGCGCGCTGGTTCCAATCACTCACCATGGAAGAGCGGATGGATATGCTGTGTTGGTTCACCGATCTCATTCTGGCGGCCAACCCGCGCATCGTGGAGCAAAAGCATGTTGAACCAGTTGCGGGGCGTGTACTCGTCCTTACACAAACACAAGGTCAAGTACGTGACCATCGGGGGCATCGCCGCAATTCTACACGGCGTCCCAAGAGCGACCTTTGACCTGGACATTCTGATCGAGGCCACTTCCGACAGACCAGGAGTTGCTGGAGAAGTAGCGATGTGGGAAGATCCAACCAAACCGGCCAAGATGGCGCCGAGAAGGAAGTCAGTATAAATGTGGTAAGCCGATGGGCGCTATAATCCTGGAAGGATAGCAACGCGTGGGTACGGCGTTTGCGCGAGAGTGAATGAGCGGCTTAGACGGGAGATGAATTATGGCAGAGGCAGTCCTACAACGGGTGCTTAGTGAGATACCAGTGCTCGATCAGCATGAGTTACAGCAAGTCCAGTGGGCAGTGCAAGCACGCCTTGCGCCGCAGAGTCAGGCACAAAAGCGCCGCGCATTCTATCACGCGTTGCGTGCTTCCGGTCTGGTCAGACAAATCAAGACGCATCCGGTGAGCGATGGTGTTCAGCGGCAATTGGTGCAGGTGCAAGGCCCGCCCGTTTCGCAGACGATCATCGAGGAACGACGCTGAGTGGCCGACTATTACTTCGATAGCAGTGCTCTCGTCAAGCGCTATATCAGCGAAACGGGTTCGACCTGGGTCTGCGGCTTGTTCGACCCTGGCTTGAAGCACGAAGCCTTCATCGCGGCGATCACGCCCGTGGAGATTGTCGCTGCAATCACGCGTCGCGCACGCGGGAAGACAATCGCCCAGGTTGACGCCTTGGCTGCCTGTACTCAGTTGCGGGCAGACCTCCAAACCGGTTACCAGGTTGTAGAGTTGACGGATGCACTGCTCACCCGCGCGATGTCCCTCGCGGAGACCTATGCCTTGCGTGGATACGATGCCGTGCAGTTGGCCGCCGCACGGGCGGTCAACACGCTCTGTGTGGAAAATCACCTGCCTCCGCTCATTTTCGTTTCCGCCGATGGTGAACTGAATACTGTAGCTGCCGGCATAGGCATAGCTATCGAAAACCCCAATGACCATGTTTGACGGAAGTCTTGGCCGAGGGCAAAACTCCTTACGAAAATGAAGGCGACTGACCCCATGCCCGAACCCTTTCTCGTCCGCGACGTCATACGCATCGGCGTGCCGACCTGCAAAGAAACCGACGCGCTCGATAAGGTGGCCAGCCTCATGCTCGACCAGGCGGCCACGGCCCTGATTGTACTGGACGAAGAGGCCGACACCCGCGGTTGGATCAACGAGGCGCGGCTGGCGCAAGCCTACGTGCGCGTCACGCAGACCCTTGAGGTCTCGGAGACCTCCAGGGTCTTTTCTCTGAGCGCCGCCGACATCATGGACGAGGACGTGCCGGAGTGCCCGTCCGATATCCCGCTGACCGCCGCGGCGCAGATCATGGCTGACATGGGTGTGGAGCACCTGTTCTTTCTGCACCATGCGGGCGGGCGGGCATGGCCGGCCTCGGTCTTGAGCCTGCGGGATCTGGTGCGCGCGCTGGCCGGCCCGGAATATCTCCAGGAGCAAGGCGTCGCGGCCCCGCGGCCCACGCCCATGGAGCTGTTCCGCCAACGCTACGGATTGCCGAAGCAGAAGGGGTAGTACTTTGCGGCGGAAATCCTTGTGCAGTTGAAGGGGATGCGCAAAGTACTTTGAACAGTTGGGCGGCGTGTTCTGCAACTGCCAAAGGACTTACGCCCAACTGTAGTAAACTCCGGGCGGAAGCCACGACCGGACCTGCGCCGGTGGTGGCGTGGGAACCCGGCTCGCGTGCGTGCAGGGACGGATAGATGATCCAAGACGTTCTCCTGCTGATCGGCGAACGCCTGGCGCTGAGCACCATCAACACGCTGGAGATGTTGGGCGTGCTGCTGTTGCCGGTGGTCTTCGCGTGCATCCCGTTGCACCTGCTGCGGCGATTCGCGCAGGAAACGGTTGGCCGGGTCTTCGGCTGGGGGGGGGTCGTGGCATTTGGCCTGATCGGCACGCTGGTTCACGAATTCAGCCATCTGGCGCCGCTGGTGCTGACCGGTCACCAGATCGAGCGGATCGCCCTGTTCGAGCCGCACCAGGCCGAAGGGATTCTGGGCTATGTCATTTACCGGCGAGATGAGAGCAGCCTGCTCCAACAGATCGGCGGCGTGCTCTCTTCGTACGCGCCGCTGGTCGGGGGCGCGGTCGCTCTGTTCACCTTGACCCGGCTGTTCTACCCGGGCTTTGCGCTGCACCCGAGCGCTGCGCCCGACCTGCCGTTGTTCGACCTTGACATCGCGTTCAGTCCGGCCCGCTATCTGTCCTTCTTGGAGGACCTGGCGCACTACATTATCGCCATCGTCCGCGACCTGGCAGCCCAGATCGATTTCGCCGATTGGCACACCTGGCTGTACGGCTACGTAGCTTTTTCGATCAGCCAGAACTTGTCGCCCAGCCAGATCGACATCGCCAGCAGTTGGGCGCCCGCGGGGCTGATCCTGATCTTCCTGATCCTGCTGAACGCGGTCGTGCTCTTTTTCAGCGATGTCTCGGTGGAGTTGCTGGCGCTGCTGGCAAAACCGATCGCCGTGCTGGTCGGCCTGCTCTACTTCGCCCTGGCCCTGGCAGGCGTGGGCGCACTGGTCGCGCTGGGATTGGGTCTCATCGGCGGGCTGTTCCGGACGACGGCGGCCTGAGGCTATTCGATTCCAGGTCTTTGCACAGGGTCGCCCCGGTCGCGGCGCTTTTCTGTCTTGTGACTTTGCCGCACCTCGGGGTATAATCGGACAAGCGCAAACGGTCACGATCGAAAAGCGGAGCCGAACGATGAATAAGCGAACGAAGGAAGCTGTTTCCAGAATACAACCGGCGCGCGGCGAAGGCTTGTCGAAAGATCTGATCCTCCTCATCCTGGACATCCAAGGCATTGAGGATCGTCTGCGCGACTTCGAGCGCAAGTATCGTCTCCGGTCGAGCGAGTTCTATCGGCTGATCAAAGAGGGCAGGATTGAGCAGCGCCTGGATCTGCTCGAATGGCTGGGATTGTACGAAGTGCTCCAAATCCGCGAGACAGAGTATCGAAAGTTGCTGGATCGACAAGTCGAACCCGTGTTGACAGCATTGAATACGTTGTTGGTGCCCGCTTGAAATGCCCACCAACCCTCTCACGTCCGTCGCAAACTACGAGGCGTTCATCTATGGGTTGCCGGACACTTTCGCCTGCATCCAGATGTCTACACTGGTGGTCGCACAGGTCGGGCCGGTGACCGCCATTGTGAAGGGTGAACTCCATTTCGGACAGGGTCTTGTCTTGCGGGTATTGGAGGTGGTAGACGTGCGTCAGCGGCGGATAGACCGCTACGGATACGAGTTATGGCAAGGTCGCGAAGAGCTTTGGTGGTACGATTCGTGGCCACACCCTGATTTGTCCGAGTTGAGCAGTACCGACCCTCACCATAAGCACGTCCCGCCCGATATCAAGCATCATCGGGTACCAGCACCTGGTTTGAGCTTCCAGGTTCCGAATCTGCCGCTTCTGATACAGGAAGTGTCGCAGACATATTTGAGTGGATAAGGCGTTGAGCCTACGAACAAGTCCTTCAGTTCAACTGGCCAAACAGGTTCTGGATGCGATCACATGATGGACGACCGGCTGCAATCCGTTCTCTCTGTATTGGGCCAGCGCCTCAAGGCGCTTTACGGCCCGCGCCTGGTGAAGATGATCCTGTACGGCTCGCAGGCTCGCGGCGACGCGGTGCCAGGATCGGACATTGATGTACTGGTGGTGTTGCGCGGACCAGTAGCGCCAGCAGTCGAGATTGACCGGACCATTGAGGTTGTCGCCGATCTCTCCTTGCATAATAATACCGTCGTCAGTTGTGCCTTTATGGATGAGAGCCGCTTCACAACGCGTAACGGCCCGTTCCTGCGAAATATCCGGCGGGAGGGCGTCACGATATGACAGCCGATCAACTCGACCTGCTGCGTAAAGCCCAGAATAGCTTGCGGGCTGCAAGGGTATTGCTAGACAACGGCTATCCTGACTATGCAGCTCCACGCGCGTACTTCACCATGTTCTATGTCGCCGAGGCTTTTCTGGAAGGCGAGGGCCTTGCTTTCTCAAAGCATTCGGCGGTGATCGCAGCATTTGGGCAGCACTTCATTCGCATAGGCAGGGCGCCTGTTGAATTCCATAGATTCTTGTTGGAGGCGCAACAGGTGCGCCACGCCGGCGACTACGGCTTGCTGCATTCGGTGAAGCCAGATCAGGCACGCGAATAGATCGGCCGTGCCGAGCAATTCCTTGATCTCGCTCAACGACTGCTTGGCCCAATCCCGCCAGAACCTGGCACGACAACATCCTGACCACAATCTGTCCGCCGAAGGAGATCGGTTTTGCCTCAGCCCAAACTCAACGCCGTCGTCGCCTTGCGCAACGAAATCTCGCCCTGGCTGATCATCCTGCGCGTCGTCCCGGCCGGGTGGCCGGCGCCGGAATTCACGTCCGGTCAGTTTGGCGTCCTCGGCCTGCCCGGCTCGACACCGCGGTGTGCCCTCTCCGAACCGGAAGATCCTCCCGCCGACCCCGACAAGCTGATCCGCCGCGCCTACTCGATCGCGTCCTCGTCACTCACCGGCGAATACATGGAGTTCTACATCGCCCTGGTGACCTCGGGTGCGCTAACGCCCAGGCTCTTCGCCCTGAAGATCGGCGATCCCATCTGGCTTGGCCCCAAGATATCGGGCCTGTTCACCTTCGACCAGGTGCCCGCGGACAAAAACGTCCTCATGATCGCCACCGGCACGGGGCTGGCGCCCTACATGAGCATGTTGAGCACGCACCTGATGTGCGGTGGCTCCCAGCGTATCGCCGTGCTGCACGGCGCGCGCCATTCGTGGGACCTGGGCTATCGGTCCGAGTTGATGACATTACAACACCTGTGCGCCAACTTCACCTACGCGCCCATCATCAGCCGGCCGGCCAACGAGCCCGCGCCCTGGAACGGCGCCACCGGCTACGTGCAGGATCTGTGGCGCCAGGGCGTCATCGACCAGGTCTGGGGGCTCCACCCGACGCCGGCCGACACCCACATTTTCCTGTGCGGCGCGCCGGCGATGATCGATAGCGCGGTGGAAATGCTGGGTCGGGAGGGGTTCCGCGAGCACACGAAAAAAGAGCCAGGGGAGATTCATGTTGAACGATACTGGTAGAGTGGTGATTGGTAGATTGGTAGGTTGGTAGGTTGGTAGGTTGGTAGATTGGCAATGAGTAGGTTGGTATACTCGCCACGGTCATCAGGTGAGGTTGTCCGATGCGGGCATCGGCGTCACCTTGTCATCTTGTCAAGTATATCGTGTTTTACTCGTCACTCGTTACGCCGCCGTTGGCGATAATATCACATCCAACACACATCACGCAAAGGAGGTTTTCATGCCCGTAAATGTCGAAATCCCCGTCGAAAAGTGGTCCGGCGCCGTCCGCCAGATCACCCTGGGCGCCACCGCAGCCGAAGGCGGCACACGGCAACACACCGTGACGATCGGCGGGACCAATACCCTGCCGTTCCTCGGATTCGAAGGCCAACTCCCGCACCGGCCGCAGATCGCGATCGAGGTCCGCAGCAGCAACCCCGGCGAAGAGTGGCCCGAGCCGCTCCTCAGCGCGTGGCGCGCGGTTCTGGACGATCCGGGGACCTGGGCCAGGGCTGCCGAGGCAGCCGGCGCTGATCTAATCGTGTTGCGCCTGACGGGCGCCGATAATAGCGGCGCGCCGATGACGGCCGTCAAGGCGCGTCAGGTTCTACGCGCGGTGCTCGGCGCGACCGGCCTGCCGTTGATCGTGCTGGGACCGGGGCAGGCCGAGTTGGACAACGAACTGCTGGTCGCTGTGGCAGAGGAGGGGGTCGGAGAGCGGCTGGTGCTGGGCAATTGCGAGGACAAAAACTACCGCACCATCGTCGCCGCGGCCCTGGCCCACGGTCATCTGGTGATCAGCCGCACGCCCATGGACGTCAACCTGGCCAAGCAGTTGACGATCCTGATCCACGACATGGGTTTGCCGCTGGAACGCATTGTCATGGATCCCACCACCGGCGCGTTGGGCTACGGCATGGAGTACGGATACAGCGTGATGGAGCGGTTGCGCCTGGCTGCCCTGCAAGGGGACAGCATGACGCAACAGCCGATGATCGTCACGCCCGGCGAAGAAGCCTGGCGCACCAAGGAAGCCCGCGCTGGCGAGGGCGTGCCGGCTGTCTGGGGTGATTGGGCGCAGCGGGCGCTCAACTGGGAGGCGCTGACGGCCGCGGCCCTGGTCGAATCGGGCGCGGATATCATCGTGCTGCGCCACCCCGAGACGGTCGCGCGGATGAAAAAGATGATTACGGAGTTAATGGCGGCGTGAGTTGGTAGCGGGTAAATTGGGAGATTGGTAAATTGGGATCGCCGCGGATGCGAGGCTCCAATCTACCAACTTACCAATCTACCTTTGTCATACACGGGAGGACTCAGATGGCATTGTCCGGTCTGGAAATCTACAAACTACTGCCCCGCACCAACTGTAAGGAGTGCGGTTATCCTACCTGCCTGGCGTTTGCCATGAAACTGGCCGCCAAACAGGCCGAGTTGGTCGCTTGCCCCTACGTGAGCGAAGAGTCGAAAACCAGGCTGGCGGCCGCGGCCGCGCCGCCCATCCGCCTGATCACCCTGTCCGCCGACGGTCGCAAACTGGAAGTCGGCAACGAGACGGTCCTTTTCCGCCACGAAAAGACCTTCTATCACCCCGTTGGCCTGCTGGTTCGCGTCCCGGACACCCTGTCCGCGACCGAGATCACCACGCTGGCCAAGGCGGTCGCCAACTACAAGGTGGACTACGTCGGCATGGCGTTGACGCTGGACGGTCTGGCCGTCGACGCGGTCTCCGGGGATGGAGATAAGTTCGCCGCGGCGGTCTCGGCCGTCCGGGGCGCGTGCAACCTGCCGCTAGTTCTGCTGACGGAAGATCCGGCGATAATGGCCGCGGGTCTGGCCAAATCGGCTGGCGTTACACCCCTGCTCTGCGGCGCCACCGCCGCCAACTGGGAGGCGATGGCCAAGCTGGCCAAGAGCGCCAAGGCGCCGCTGGTCGTCCGGGCCGAGACCCCCGCGGGCCTGGCTGAACTGACCGGCAAGCTGACCGGCGCCGGCATCGAGGATCTTGTGCTGGACCCGGCTCAGCGGACCTTCAACGCGTCGTTGGTGGCCGTGACCCAGCTTCGCCGGCTGGCGCTGAAGAAGAACTTCCGCCCGGTCGGGTACCCGATCATTACCTTCCCTTATCTGGGCGAGGCGGACCCGGCCATGGAGGGGTTGTTGGCCGCGCAGCAGATCGCCAAGTACGCCGGCATGGTCGTGCTCGGCCGCTTCGACCCGGCCACGGTCTACCCGCTGCTGGTGTTGCGAGCCAACATCTACACCGATCCGCAAAAGCCGATTCAGGTTGAGCCGGGCATCTATCCGATCAATAAGCCAGGAGCCGACGCGCCGGTGATGGTCACCACTAACTTCTCCATCACCTACTTCGCGGTGGCCAACGAGCTGGAGAGCAGCGGGAAGCCCGGCTGGCTGCTGGTGGCCGACGCCGAGGGGATGAGCGTGCTCACGGCCTGGGCCGCGGGCAAGTTCGACGCTGAAACGATCGCCAAAACGGTCAAGAACACCGGCGTGGCCGAGAAGGTCAGCCACAAGAAGGTCATCATCCCTGGCCACGTCGCCGTGCTGATGGGCGAGCTGGAGGAAGAGCTGCCAGGTTGGGAGATCAAGGTCGGTCCGCGCGAGGCGGTCGATCTGCCGAAGTATCTGACGGCGACCTGGTGAAGTGGTAGAGCGGTGATTGGTAGATTGGTAAATTGGTAGCTGGTAGATTGGGGCATGTTATACTCGCCACGGTCATAAAGTGAGGTTGTCCGATGCGGGCATCGACGTCACCTTGTCACCCCTTCACCTTGTCACCTTGTCAAGTATACCCCAATCTACCAGTTGGCGGCAGGTTGACCTGATGAGCAGTTTGCTATGGCGGAGACTCCGATATATAATCAACCTATATCACTTTCGGAGGCATCGCCATGAACACACTTGCTATGAAACCGGTTCAGATCCATCTGCGCGTGGAACAGGTTGAGTCGTTGCGATCTGTCGCCAAACGCCGTGGCGTTTCGCTGGCCGAGTTGGTTCGCCAGGGTGTTGACCATATCCTGGCAGAAGTACCTGCCGAAGAAGATCCGCTGTGGGACATTATCGGCATTGCGAACGCTGGCCCGACTGACTTGGCGGCGAACCACGACAGGTATCTCGCCGAAGCCATCGCCGAGGAAGGCCGCGCATGGCACGCGAAGTCTTCGTAGATGCGGGAGCGTGGATCGCGGTCATCAACCAGCGCGATGAGTATCATGCCGAGGCTGTCGCGTTCCACGAGCGCTTGCTGCGAGAGAAGCGGCCGCTGGTCACGACCAACCTAGTCATCGCCGAAGCCTACGCGATAATCCGGCGTTATAGCGGCTACCACCCCGCTATCGGCTTCCTGGACTCCATCCGCCAATCCAGCCGCCTCACGAGGATTTACTCCGATGCAGTGCTGGAGGTAGAGGCCGAGAAGACTCTCCGCCGTTACACAGATCAGGACTTTAGTCTGGCTGACGCCGTGAGTTTTCTGATCATGCAACAGCATCACATCACTGAAGCGTTTGCGTTCGACAGCCATTTTGCGACGGCGGGTTTCGTGGTGGTTCCGCCGGTTTGAGAGTGAACGGTGAAACGCAGGTGTGTGGATCGAGCTGAACCCGGAAAATGCAGCCAGGCTGGTCAAAGCGCTGGAGGAAATCCGGCGGGAATACCACCTCTGGAAGTGCGGCGGCGAGCCGCCGTTTGGGAAGGTCGTGACGATCATCAACCAGGACGGCGAAGTGATTCGGAGATGGGGTGAGATTGCGCCAGTGGTAGATTCGGAGTGACATAGAGAGATACGCGTATGGATGCCTTTCGCTTTGCTAAGCTGGACAAGACCGCTTTTTCAGTGGCTTCCCTGACCGATGAATCGGACGAGAAACAGTACTGGCTGACAAAAAGCCCGTATGAGCGCCTGCGCGCCCTGGAATTGATGCGTCAAATCATCTATGGCTACGATCCGTCTACCGAGCGACTTCAAAGATTTTTTGAAGTTGCTGAACGCCAATCGAGTTGAATACCTGTTGATCGGTGGCTACGCGGTCGGGTATCACGGCTACCCGCGCGCCACTGGTGATATGGACGTTTGGGTTGCGGTCAACCCGGAGAACGCTGACAAAATCGTGGTTGCGCTCAAGGAGTTCGGATTTGCCGTTCCCGAACTATCAGCAGAACTCTTTCTGCGGCAGAACCAGATTGTCCGTATGGGTGTGCCACCGATGAGGATCGAGCTCACGACCACCATTTCGGGGGTCGACTTTGAAGAATGCTACGCCGCCAGGGTCGTTGCCGAACTCGATGGCGTCAAGGTGAACCTGATCAACCTGAAGCACCTGAAGATCAACAAGAAGGCCAGCGGCAGATATAAAGACCTGAACGACCTGGAGAACCTTCCGTGATGGCGCACAACGTTGAGGCGGATCCGACTGACAGCCCGCCGCTCCTGGCCTTCTGCGCCGAGCACGGGGAGGAACCTGAGTGCCCGTTCGGACCGGTTGACGCGACGACATATCTGTTGCAGTCGGAGGCGAACCGCAAGCGACTGCTGGCAGCCATCGAGAACATCAACGCCGGACGGAATCTCGTCGAGATCTCACAGTCTCCCAATCATGTCAACGCGTAAGGGCCTAACCCACGAGATCCTTGCTTTTTGTGCAAGAATTTTGTGGGCCAGGTTGTCACCTTCTTAGTTCCGGCTTATCCGGGTTAGGAACATCACCCGTGTACAAAATCCTTGAAAAACAAACGCTTAGCGATGTGGTCAAATTAATGATCGTTGAAGCACCGCACGTGGCGCGCAGCGCCAAGGCAGGACAGTTCGTTATCGTTATCGCCGACGAGCAGGGCGAGCGCATCCCGCTGACCATCGCGGACCACGACAAGCAGGCCGGGACGATCACGCTTGTTATCCAGGAGGTCGGCAAATCGACCATGCAGATGGGGCAGATGCAAGTCGGTGACAGCTTTTACGCCATCGCCGGCCCGTTGGGGCGCCCCACCGAAATCGAGAACTACGGGACGGTGATCTGCGTCGCGGGCGGCGTGGGGATCGCGCCGATGTACCCCATCGCCCGGGCGCTCAAAGAGGCGGGCAACCGCGTCATCTCCATCATCGGCGCCCGCACAAAAGCGCTGTTGTTCTGGGAGAAGCGGATGCGGGCGGTCTCCGACGAGCTGGTGGTGTGCACCGATGACGGGTCCTATGGCCGCAAAGCGCTGGTGACCGAGCCGCTCAAGGAGATTTTGCATGCCCAGGACGAGCAGATCGCGCACATCTGGGCCATCGGTCCCACGATCATGATGAAGTTCGTCTCGCTGACCACTGAGCCGTTCAAGGCGCCGACCACGGTCAGCCTGAACACAGTCATGATCGACGGCACCGGGATGTGCGGCGGCTGCCGGGTCGCCATGCGAGAAGGCGCCCGGTTCGTCTGCGTGGACGGCCCGGAATTCGACGGTCATCTGGTGGACTGGAACAACCTGCTGAACCGCATGCAGTTCTATCGCGCCGAGGAGCAACTGGCGGTGGACCAGTGGCACGTACACCAGTGCAAGCTCGAACGCGTCGCCGTGGAATAGGGAGAGGGATGCGCCGTGGCTGAAATGAAAGCGCGCGAACGCATGCGCATACCCCGCCAAGAGATGCCGACCCAAGACCCAGCGGCGCGTGGCGGGAATTTCGATGAAGTGGCCCTGGGCTTCACCCTGGAATTGGCCCGCCTGGAGGCGGAACGCTGCTTGCAGTGCCCGCACCCCGAATGTATCGAGGGCTGCCCCGTGGGGGTTCGGATCCCCCATTTCATCCGTGCCTTGCGAGAGGGCGATATGGTCGGCGCGGTTCAGGCCATGAAGGCCAAGAACAACCTGCCCGCCATCTGCGGCCGGGTCTGCCCTCAGGAATCGCAGTGCGAGGCCAACTGCGTCGTGGGCCGGCGCGGCGCACCGGTGGCCATCGGCCGCCTGGAGCGCTTCGTGGGTGACTACGAGTTGGCCCACCACACCAGCCCGCCGGAGCGGGCGCCCCGAACCGGCAAGCGGGTCGCCATCGTCGGGTCTGGCCCGGCCGGGCTCACCTGCGCGGTGGATCTGGCCCGCAACGGGCACGACGTCGTAATCTACGAGTCGCTGCACCACCCCGGCGGCGTGCTGGTCTACGGCATCCCGGAATTCCGCCTGCCGAAGGCCGTGATCGCCGCAGAGATCGACACGGCCGTCCAGCACCTGGGCATCGAAATCCGCACCGACCACATCATCGGCCGGACCATCACGCTGAACGAGTTGCTGGCGGAGTACGACGCGATCTTTCTGGGCACCGGCGCGGGCTTGCCCTCCTTTATGCGCATCCCCGGCATCAACTACAATGGCGTCTTCTCGGCCAACGAGTTCCTGACCCGGGTCAACCTGATGAAGGGCTACCTGTTCCCCGAGTACGACACCCCGGTCAAGGTGGGCAAGAACGTCGCGGTGATCGGCGCGGGCAACGTGGCGATGGATTCCGCGCGCAGCGCGCTGCGCCTGCAACGGCTGAACTGCCGGCCGGGCGAGGAGCCGGGCGAGGTGCACATCGTCTACCGGCGATCCGCGGAAGAGGCGCCCGCCCGCGCCGAAGAGGTCGAGCACGCGCATGAAGAGGGGGTCATCTTCGACTTTCTCACCAACCCGATCGAGATCTTCGGGGATGCCAGGGGCAACGTCTGCGGGATGCGCTGCGTCCGCATGGAGTTGGGCGAGCCGGACGACTCCGGCCGGCGGCGGCCCGCGCCGATCGCGGGCTCTGAGTTCGAGATGGCCGTGGACGAGGTCATTATGGCCCTGGGCACCAGCCCGAACCCGTTGGTCTTCGAGGATGCCGATGGCCTCGAACGCAGCAAACACGGCACAGTCATCGCCACGGAACCCACAGGACGCACCACCAAGGCGCGCGTTTGGGCTGGCGGGGATGTGGTCACCGGCGCGGCGACCGTCATCAGCGCGATGGGCGCCGGTAAACAGGCCGCGGCCGACATCCACGCGTATCTCTCTGATCCGAGTGCGTGGGAAGCCACTGGAAGCTAGAAGCTGGAAGCTGGAAACTGGAAGCTGGAAGCTAGAAGCTGGAAGCTGGAAGCTGGAAGCTATAGTGAGTCAGATAAAGATTTGAGCTGTATAACCTGGACTCGAGGCTTTAGCCGGTTGCTCTCTTGACCCACCCAACCGGCTAAAGCCTCGAGTCCAAAAGATTATCTGAATGGCTATAGAAGCGAGGCCCAGGAAGCGAGAAGTTGGGAATGGAACCGGAGCGCTGAAGATTGGGCAGGGATTCCGGCGGTGACCAGCATCCAGCATCGAGCATCCAGTATCCAGCATCCAGCATCGAGCATCCAGTATCCAGTATCCAGCATCCAGCATCCAGCATCCAGTATCCAGCATCCAGCATCCAGCATCCAGTCCATGACCAACTATCCGGTACACATTCGCACCACCGACGCTGCTGGCACGCTCGCCGAGGTTATTGCGGCGGCGCCTGGCGGAACTACTCTGGCCGACGCCGCGCAAAAGGCCGGGGTCCATCTGAACCAGCCCTGTGGCGGTCAGGGCCGCTGCGGCCGCTGCGCCGTAATTGTGGACGATCCCGGCTGGCGCGACACCGGCGGCCGGTCCTCGGCCGTACGCCGGCGTTCGACCATCCGCCTCTCGGCCGAGGACGTGGCCGCCGGCTATGCGTTGGCGTGCCAGACGGTGGTCGAGGGGGAATGCTGGATCACCGTGCCGCCGCAGGAAGCGATCGAGCGCCGGCTGGTTTCCCGGAAAGCCGCGGCCCGAATCGAGGTGCCGTTCGATTACGACCCACGCCGGCACCAAACCGTCCAGCGCTACTTCCTGCGTCTGGAGCCACCCGACCTATCCGACCAGACCGATGACTGGTCACGCGTGTGCCGGGCGTTGGCCCAACAGGGTGTGCAAAACCCGCGGGCCGCCTTGCCAGTGTTGCAAGACCTGGGCCGCGTGTTGCGCGGCGAAAACAGCGCAGATGGTCACGAGCCGTGGCAGGTCACCGCTGTGGTAGCCCTCGACAGTTGGGATCAACCGGCGGGACCGCCAGAAGTGCTGGCGCTGCTGCCTGGCGACCAGACCGATCACAACCTGGGCGCCGCGATCGACATCGGCACCACCACCGTCACGGTCTGGGTGGTCGATCTGCAAAGCGGACAAGTCATCGCCCAGGCCGCAGACTACAACGGCCAGATCGCTCGGGGCGAAGACATCATCTCCCGCATCATCTACACCAAGAAGAACGGCCAACTGGCTGAGTTGCAACAACTGGTGGTCGAGACGATCAACCGGCTGCTCAAAACGGCCTGTGAAAGAGCCGGCGCGACCCCGGACGAGATTTTCAAGTTAAGCATCGCGGGCAACACCACCATGATGCACCTGCTGCTGGCGATCCCACCGGAGTCGATCCGCCTGACCCCGTACATCCCGGCGGTCAATCACGTGCCCACCCTGCACGCCGGCGCGCCAGGACTGGCCGCCCACCCGCAGGCCGTGGTGGATTGTCTGCCCGGCGTGGCCAGCTACGTCGGCGCCGACATCACCGCCGGTGTGCTCAGCAGCCACATGGATGAGGCTGCTGACCTGACGCTGTTCATCGACGTGGGCACCAACGGCGAGACGGTGCTGGGCAACGCCGACTGGCTGATCACCTGTGCGTGTTCGGCCGGGCCGGCGTTCGAGGGCGCGGGGGTGGAACACGGCATGCGGGCCACGGTCGGCGCCATCGAGGAGGTGTGGATCAACAGCGCCACCTACGAGCCGGCGTATCGCGTCATCGGCCGCGAGGGCGAACGGCCGCGGGGCATCTGCGGCTCGGGGCTGTTGTCCCTGTTGGCCGAGATGTTCATCAGCGGCGTGGTGGACAAGCGCGGGAACCTGAACCAGACCCTGTCGCCCGGCCCGGACGGCCGCCGGCGCGTGCGCGAAGGTGAACACGGCCCGGAGTACGTGGTGGCCTGGGCCGAGGAGACCACCCACGGCCACGACATCGCCCTGACCAAGGTGGATATCGACAACCTGATGCGCGCCAAGGCCGCCATCTATGCCGGTTTCACCGTTATGGCGCAAAGCGTGGGGGTGAATCTGTCCGACGTCTCAAGGATGCTGATCGGCGGGTCGTTCGGACAGTACATCAATGTGGAAAAGGCAATCCAAATCGGGCTACTGCCCGATCTGCCGGCGCCACCCGGCAGTGCGTCGCCGTGGGACCGTTTCCAGTTCCTGGGCAACACGGCCATTCGCGGCGCCTATATGGCGTTGCTGCGCCGGGACGTGCGCGCCCACCTGACCGACATCGCCGGCATGATGACCTATCTCGAGCTGTCGGCCGACAACAGTTTCTACGACGCGTTCACCTCAGCCCTGTTCCTGCCCCATACGGATGCTGCGCAGTTCCCAACGGTGCAGGCAGCCTTGGCGGAACGTGCGGGAAGGGACTAGGGGCCGGAGGCGGGCGTCAGGAGGCAGGCGTCAGGGGGCAGGGATTGGGGAGATCGGCCACGGCGGGGGAT
>MNXL01000240.1 GCA_001871755.1 Anaerolineae bacterium CG2_30_64_16 | reverse complement strand
GGATACCTAATAGGGATTCTAGCACGGAATTGTGGGAATGACAATGCCCTACGCTGAGCCTGGCTGCACCCAACTGAATTGCCGCACAGCCTGATCTGGTGGTAAGATGAGTGACGGGCAGCGGGTGTAGGTGGGCGCAACAAGGTGACGGGGGATACGGTGACAAAGTAAACATGCTTGTCGCAAAGGCTGTCTCCCTGTCTCCCTGTCTCCTTGTTTCCTTGTCTACTTGCCCGGAGGTACTCATGCGCCTACTCATGTTCCAGGCCAAACGGTTCTGGTGGAAGTCCTTTCTACCAATCTACCAAGTTCCCAATCTACCAAGTTACCAACCCCAAATTCGGCTCCACGTCGAAGTCCAGCGCGGTCGGCCCGGTGGTTTGCAGCCGGTAGTGCGCGGCCGCGCCGATCATGGCCGCGTTGTCGGTGCAGAGGAAGAACGGCGGGATGGAAACCGGCGCCGGCAGCCGCGCGCCTGCGACCGCGCGCAGCGCCCGGTTGGCCGCCACACCGCCGCAGATACACACTCGCCGCACACCGTATTCCCGCGCCGCGTCAGCGGTCTTGATCATCAGGACGTCCACGATGGCTTCCTGGAAGCTGGCCGCCAGGTCTCGCCTTGAGCCAGCCGAAAGGTCTCGCCTTGAGCCAGCCGAAAGGTCTCGCCTTGAGCCAGCCGAAAGGTCTCGCCTTGAGCCAGCCGAGCGGCTCCCAACGGGCAGTTGCTCGGGATCCAGCTCGCGCACCTGGCGCAACACCGCGGTCTTCAACCCGCTGAAGCTGAAGTCGAAGCGATGTTCCGGGTGCTTGGTCAGCGCGCGGGGGAAGTCGAAGGCCCGCGGGTCCCCACCCTCCGCCGCCCGCTGGATGGCCGGCCCGCCAGGGTAGGAGAGGCCCAGGAGCCGGGCGACCTTGTCAAATGCCTCGCCGGCCGCGTCATCCAGCGTGCGGCCCAGTCGCTCGTAGCTGCCGTGATCGTGCATCAGGATCAGCTCGGTGTGCCCGCCCGAGACGATCAACACCAGCAACGGGAAGGCCTGGCCGGCCGCGTCCAGCGCGGGCAGGCTGGGCCGGGTGATGGCCGCTGGATCGATCCGCCCCCCCTCGTCCAGCCAGTTCGAGTAGAGGTGTCCCTCCATGTGGTTCACGGCGATGATGGGCAGGTCGCGCGCCAGCGCGATCCCCTTCGCCGTGTTGACCCCGACCAGCAGCGAGCCGGCCAGTCCCGGCCCGTGCGTCACGGCCAGCGCGGCCAGATCGTCCCATGTCACAGCCGCCGCGCTCAGCGCGGCCTGGATCACCGGCACGATGTCCAGGATGTGCTGCCGGGAGGCGATTTCGGGGAAGACCCCGCCGTAGGGACGGTGAATGTCGATCTGCGAGGTGACGATGTTGGACCGGATGCGGTGTCCGTCTTCGATGACGGCCGCGGCGGTTTCGTCGCACGAAGTCTCGATGGCGAGAAGTATGCTTGACGCCGATGCTGCGCATCGGACGGTGACAAGGTGACAAGAGCCTGCCCTGAGCTTGCCGAAGGGTGACAAGGTGAAAAACCTCACTTTATGACCGTGGCGAGTATAACAATTGTTGTCTACCTTTGTCGACCGGATTCGGGATTCCTGCCGGGGATCACTCCGGCACGGCCGCGGCCGGTTCCTCCATGTCGGGCTGTCCCTTGACACCGATGGTGTTGAGCGCCGCGACGGCCAGCCGGTCGGCGCGCTCATTGAACTCGTCCCCCGCGTGGCCCTTGACCCACTGCCAGGTGATCCGGTGAGGGCGCATGGCGACCTGCAGCGCCTGCCACAGATCGCGATTCTTGACCGGTTCCTTCTTGCTGGTGACCCAGCCGTTGCGCTGCCAGCGCGCCAGCCACTCGGTCACCCCCTTTTTCAGGTACTCCGAATCGGTGTGCAAAATCACCGTGCAGGGCCGGGTCAGCGCCTGGAGCGCGGCCAGCGCGGCGCGCAGCTCCATGCGGTTATTTGTAGTGAGCGACGCACCCCCTTGCAGCACCCGCTCGTGGGAGCCATAGCGCAGGATCGCAGCGTAGCCGCCGGGGCCGGGATTGCCGGCACACGCGCCATCGGTATAGATGATGACGGGGATGGGATCGGACACGTTTCAGGCTCCAGGGGTCTCTTGCCGAAGGCGCTGTAAGTTCGCAGGGATTTCGATCAAGAGTGATTTGTCGATCTCGGCGATCTCGACACGGCGGTTATACTCGTCAAGCAAGCGAAGGAAACCGTGTGAGAGTTGATCGGATGCGAAGGTAGATAGTTCGGCGATGTTATCGGCGACGAAAACCTCAATTGCCCTGATGTTGATTGAATGCTTGATCCCATTCATCTCTGCAAGCATACGTGCGCCTGAGATGCGCTCATCTGGTACAAGCAGATAAACACGCAGGCCGTTGTGTAGATTTTGCTTACACTTATCGTAGACGGGCTGCATAGGAGCAACGGTCACATGAAACACTGAGTCGCGCACGAGAAAATCGCCGGCTCGACCGAGTTGCTGATCAGCTGTGCTCACCGACTCCGTGCCAATGGACAGTTGGGGGAAACGTAGTTGCAGCTTGGCGCCAACGAGGTGTTGGGCCACTGGTCCCTCCTTGCCAGTTTCGCGAGCCAGATCAAGTAAACTCCTCACAACACCATCAACGCTTTGGGTAGGATCATACCCGACCTTGAGGCGTTGCCTGTTATGATAGTCTCGCACCTTGTCCATCAGAAAGCTTTGAAGGTCAATCAAGACGACCTTGCGCTGATCGTCTGTTAACTCGGCTATCCCCGTAGCCTTGAGTCTGTCGAGCAAAGCTATAACGTCTCCGCGCAATCCGCGATTTGTACGTCCACCTTCCGATAGGAATGGTCTGGTTTCGCCGTATCTGGCAAGCAGGCTCTTCAGCACTGACCCACTCGTGCCAATAATCTGAGAACCACCCTCCGTCGTGTGGAAGTCAATATCAAGGTTGAATGACTCCTGTAGGCGATCGAGAACGACAAGTGCGCCTCCAATGGTACCCCTCGCCGGGAATCTGCCAGCGTATAATTTGAGACCGTTGTACCACTGTTCGATCTCAGTAAGAGCTTTCTTGCTAGGCATTTTGATAGCTACCTCCATAGGTTTGCTGCAAAGGCCTACCCCGCATGAGTTCAGTAACCACTGGATTAAGGTAATGCTCTGCAATCCAAGAAATGACCGGAACACAGACAGCGTCACCAAAGCCGAACAAAGCCTGGTTCAGTGGAACAATCAGTTTGTACTCATCAGCGCCCATCAAGCGCGCAGCCTCACGTGGAGTGATAAGCCGGGCATAGCACTTACCTTTCCCGGCTTTAAAGAGGATTTGTCTCCCGCTTCCCCCTCGCGGTGTACGCAAGCAACCCGCGATACCATCAGTTCGCAATTCTGCCATTGATTTGCCCTTACGTACCCGCCGAAAAACGGTACCGTACGACCACCCACTGCCTGCCATCATTTCTTCAGCTTTTTCGCGATGCCGAGGGCTCATTTGGTTGAGCAGATAATCTACCCGTTCTTTGCTCCACCACTCAGGGGCAGAGTCCGGCAAGTCTTCCAGAACCGATTCAAGAAGTATGTCATTATTAGGCAAGGATGGAAGAGGGCGAACACTCCAACGGATGTCGGGGTTAGCCAGGATGAAGTTTGCCAAGGCTCGCGGCCTGCTTTCGCTCTCGAGGAAGCCGTATTGTCCCTTTGGTTGCTTCAACTTGAGTTGCGTATCAAGAATCCCAACCACAAAGAGGCGCTGTCGGCTCTGTGGCACGAATTTGACTGCATCCAAGATAAACGAATCCACCGTATAGCCAAGATCATTAAAGGCTTTCAATGCCTTCTTGAAGTCAGAGCCACCATGTGACGTGAGAAAGCCTGTCACGTTCTCGATCAAGACCAAAGGTGGACGACGCTGGCCCATCTCAGCGAGGATTCGAACAAACCCCCAGAAGGCCGAAGATTGTTTGCCACCCAGTCCTGCGCGGGCGCCGGCAAGAGATAGATCGTTACAGGGAAATGATGCCGTGGCGAGAGCCACGGTTGGAACCAGGCCAGCCGAAAGAGCATGTATGTCCCCGAGATCGAAATGTCCATCTGTGTCTTGAAACTGTTCGCGGTACATTTCGAACTTGAGTGGGTCTATGTCGTTTGCAAACGCAAGTGTCCAGCCCTGTTTCTCCAGACCCATACGCAATAAGCCTATGCCAGCGAAGAACTCGGCGAATGTCTTCTCCGGCAAGACTGAGAAGCTATCATCAGTCACTTGGGCATCACGAAGTTGTATAGTCATTTCGGCACACCTCTCTGGATTCTCAAGAACGTCTTTCTCCCAGAATCTGATTACTTTCCACCCTCGTCTCAAAAGCACACTGGTATTGGAACAGTCTCTCTGCATGTTTCCGCGAATTTTCCTTACCCAGTACTCTCGATTAGGTGAATCCTTGAACTGCTCGTCCAGCGTGGCGCGTCGTCGTCGTCGCCATTGCATTCCATGCCAGAACTCACCGTCGACAAAGACCGCAACTCGATCCTCAGTTAGAACGATATCAGGTTTGCCAGGCAAATCGGCTGAATGAACATCGTATTCGATACCCCGTTCTCGCAACACGGATTGAAGCGCAATTTCGGGCGCAGTATCGTACGAGTGGACTTTACGCATGACTTCCGATACTTGCTCTGCCGTACGCTTTGGCTTTGTCATAGCATCATTCCTCCACTGGGAGCTCATCCTCGAACGCGAAACCCTCGCTCGATCGGCGCGTCCGGGGGACTCATGACTTCTACCTTCGTCACTTCCGCCATTGGCGGGCCGTGGTGGCACCAACGCACCATCGCATCGACCGCCGCGGCCGGCCCCTCGAACAGCGCCTCCACCGTGCGGTCCCAGCGGTTACGCACCCAACCGGTCACGCCCAGGGCCACGGCCTGGCGCTGGCAACTGGCCCGAAACGCCACCCCCTGCACCCGGCCGTGAATGATGACGTGGACGCGTTTTTCACTCATGACTCGCCCGGTTCCCCCTGAACCGCATCGGCTACGTGCTGAGAGAGTTGTTCGGCCAGGGTCAGGATCTCGTCGCCGGCCAACTGCCTGGCCGCCCAATCCGCGATTTTGATAGACATAAGCGACTCCTATGATTGGCGGTTGGCGGACCGGTCCCCCGGATCCTCAGATGGCGCTGTGGCGCGCGCCCAGGACTGCGGTCGTCTCTGTCATCCCCGTCGTGCGATAGGCATAGGCCAGATTCGGCGTGCTGAACGCCCAGCCCACCTGTCCTTCCGGCGAGATGCAGATCACGCCGCCCAGCCCACCGATGCGATGCTGGAAGTAGGCGATGGCAACGTTTGCGGCGGTCATCGCGTCCCCCAGGCGTGCGATCTGATCCACGGCCGTCTTGGCCAGCACCATCTTCATGATCTGCTCGCCCCAACCGGTGCAGGCCGCGGCGCCTAGCGTGTTATCGGCGTACAGGCCGCATCCCACCAGCGGCGTATCGCCCACCCGGCCGGGCAGCTTGAACTGAGTGCCGCCGGTGGAGTTGCCCACAGCCAGGTCCCCTTCCTGGTCGAAGGCCACGGCGCCGACCGTGTCGGCCGGGTCGGGCGCGAATTCCGTCTCCGGTGAAAAGCCGTTGGCCACTCTCGCCTGCCACTCCAGCCGTTCGCGCTCGACGACCAGGTCCGCGGGATCACACAGCGGGACGCCGACCTGCCGGGCAAAACGCGCGGCGCCTGGGCCAACCAGGAACGCGTGCTTGCAGTCGGTCAGCACGTGCCGGGCCAGCGTGATTGGGTTGGCGACCCGCTTGAGGCTGGCCACCGCGCCCAGGTTCAAGCGCCGGCCGTCCATGATGGCCGCATCCAATTCCACCTCGCCATCTCGGTTCAGGTGCGAGCCGCGGCCGGCATCGAAGACGGGATCATCCTCCATGACCCGGACCGCGGCCTCCACCGCAGCCAGCGCCGACCCGCCAGCCGCCAGAACGGCCCAGCCGGCCTCTGCGGCGGCCCGACAACCGGCCGCATGATCTGCGTGCAGCGCTGGGGGGATTTCCCAGGCGCCGCCGTGCACGATAATTGCGATCCCCATTCACCTGCTCCGGCAAGAGTTCTGCCTGAAGGTTGCAACCTTCCGATTCCAGTCTTTGGGAAAAGTATACACCGAAACGCGTCCTCGCGGAAAACTCGTATCCTCTCAAAAAGGCGGGGACGAATCTGCTCAAGCCGAGTCCGTGACTCGGCGGGCGAGCGGCGGATCACGGATCCGCCTTGAGCTGTCCCGAACTATTGAGAGGATACGAAAACTCTGCTATCACGCTGTGTAACCTTGGACGGCGAGGAGGAATCTGTTGGGATGTAGAGATGCAACGGGACGAGCCTCTTTGGAGGAACTCGTCCCGTTGCTGTTTCCGGCGTCTGGGTGCTGAGGTCGCGTTCAAGGTATCTGCGCTGGCCTACGGTGAGCTTCCTCAGAAGGATCGGCAAAAGGATCGGCTCGGAAGTGCGGCAGTATACCTGAACGTTGACTGAGTCAGCAAGTGACGTGGAACAACGCCAGCACCTTGCCATCCGCATCGTTCCATCGCTTGATCGCCTTCGGGGTTGGCCACAGATCGACCCGGCAGCCGCACTTGACCAGGAACTCGGACGCCTCTTTGGATAGACGGACCTTGTCCTCCTGCCCCGTGCCGATGATGATGCGATCGGCCCTCTCCCGGTAAAGGTCCTTGATTTCCGCCAGGCTGAGGATGTGGGATGTGCCGTGGATGGCCTTGGAGAGCTTTTTGTCGCGCTTGCGCACCTTGCCACTGAGCCGGATGATGATGTCGTGCTCATAGCGGATGCCTTCCACAGTGATGCTGCCGAACCAGGTGTCGTCGATCTTGGGTCTCATGGCCGCCTCCCGGATTGAAGATACCCTTACGTTTTATCCACGTAGCGACACACGTCGTTCAGCACACACGTGCCGCATTGCGGCGCACGTGCGTGGCACACCTCGCGCCCATGACGGATCAGGTTGAGGTGCAGCAGATAGTACCATGCCGCGGGGGTCACCGCCTCCCAGATGCCTTTGATCTTCTGCTCGCTGTCTTTGGGACCGGCGATCCCGACCCGGCGGCTGACCCGCGCCACGTGGGTGTCCACCGGGAAGGCGGGCTTGTCGAAGCAGAACAGCAGGACAATGGACGCGGTCTTGGGCCCGATCCCGACGAAGGACGTCAGCCACCGCAACCCTTCGTCGACCGGCAGGTCAGCCAGGAAGTCGATCCTGAATTCGCCGCGCTCGGCCAGGATGCGCTGTAACGCGGCCTGGATCCGGGGCGCCTTCTGGCGGGCCAGCCCCCCGGAGCGGATCGTTTCGGCCACCTCCTCAACGGGCGCGTCCAACACCGCCGGCCAGGTCGGGTAACGCGCCTTGAGCGCCCCGAACGCCCGCCCTGAGTTCAGGTCGCTGGTGTTCTGGCTCAGGAACGTGAGCGCCAGCTCGTCCATCGGCGCGTAGTGCGGCCGCCAGGTAGGGGCGCCGTAGGCAGCCTGCAGGCGATGATAGATGGCGCTGGCAAGCGCTTGGGCGCTTGCTGGCGCTTGGGCACTTGCCGGCGAAACGCCGGCCGATGGCGCTGCGGCGGTCTGTGCGGGCATGATGGACGGCTCCTGGGCATTGCGGGCGCGGGCGCGAGTGCTGCAAATCCACCGGTTTTCCCACGTCGGCATCTCACAATGATGCGTGTCTTCGATGAAGCGCATCATACCGGAGTCGGACTGGGCTGTCAAGGCTTCACGTTGACAGCAGTTTCCAACCGGGTTACAATCTCATTGCCATACCAACCGACCTGGAATACACCCGTATCAGTTCCCGGGGAGCTACCATGCTATCACCCTTTGCCCTGTTCTGGCGTGCCCTGAAGCAGTGGTGGGGCGACATCTATACCCTGTGGCTCGCCAACCTGTTGTGGACGCTCGGTACCCTGCTGGTCGTGACCGCGCCGCCGGCCGCGGCCGCGTTGAATGCGTTGGCGCGCCAGACGGCTCAAGATGAGCCGGTGCAGTGGGCGCACTTCTTGCGCCACGTGGGCCGCTACTTCTGGGTCAGTTGGGGTTTGACGCTCTTGGATGGGTTCATCCTGCTGCTGATTGCCGTCAACTACCAGTTCTGGGGGCGGTTCATCGAGGGATGGGCGCGCTGGATCCAGGGTTTCTGGGGCGCGGCCTTCCTGGTCTGGCTGTTGTGGCAGCTCTACCTGTACCCCGCGCTGGTAGCTCAGGCGCGGCCCAACGTGATCCGCGCCATGCGCAACGCGTTCTTGCTGATGTTGAATGAGCCGGTGCGCACGGTGGGGCTGGGTTGGCTCTGCCTGGCTCTGCTGACTGCCAGCGTCGGCGTGGTGTTCCCCATATTCATGGCCACGCCGGCCGTGATCGCGATCGCGTGCAACGGCGCATACCTGGCGTATACGGACGAGATGGATCATCACCGAGCGCGCGCGGTCCCGCCCGCGCGGCCCCGGCGTTCGGACAAAGCATGAGAGCGCCCCCAGATCAGTGGACATCATGAGGGCCTAACCCACGAGATTCTTGTTTTTTGTGCAAGAATTCGGTGAGCCAGGTTGGCGCCTTCTTGGTTCCGGCTTGTCCGGGTTAGGATAGGACCATGAGCCAGCTACTCCGTACCAAGATCGTCTGCACCATCGGTCCCGCCAGCCGGGACCCCGAGATGCTGACCGCGTTGATCAAAGCCGGGATGGATGTCGCGCGGCTCAATTTCTCGCACGGGGACGCGGCATTTCACGCCGAGAACATCCACAATATCCGCGCGGTGTCGGCGCAGTTGGACAAGCCGATCGCGATCCTGTGTGACCTCCAGGGGCCAAAGCTGCGGGTGGGGATCATGCAGGAAGGTGGCGTGCCACTCAGCGCGGGGGAGACCCTGGTCCTGACCACCGAGCCGATCACGGGCGGTCCCGGACGGGCGCCCGTGCAGTACGAGCACTTGCCCGAGGTCGTCGCCGTCTCGGAACGGATCCTGATCGACGACGGCCTCATCGAGCTGGTCGTGACCGCGGTCGAGGGCCGAGAGATCACCACCCGGGTTATTACCGGCGGCGTCCTGAACTCGAACAAAGGGCTGAACCTGCCGCGCGCCGCGCTGTCCATCCCGGCGATTACCGAGAAGGACCGGGAGGATCTGCGCTTTGCGCTGGAGCAGGGCGTGGACTGGGTGGCGCTCTCCTTTGTGCGCACGGCCGAAGAGGTGCTGGAGCTCAAGGGTCTTATCCGGGAGATCTCGGCGTTCAGCCGGCCCACGCCGGTCATCGCCAAGATCGAGAAGCCGGAGGCGGTGGATAACATCGACGCCATCATCGCGGCCGCGGATGGCGTCATGGTGGCGCGCGGCGACCTGGGCATCGAGACCTCACCCGAAGCGGTACCGATGGTGCAGAAGATGATCATCCGCCAGTGCAACCAGGCCGGCAAGCCGGTGATTACCGCCACCCAGATGCTGGATTCGATGATCCGCAACCCGCGCCCCACGCGCGCCGAAGCCAGCGACGTGGCCAACGCGATCCTGGATGGCTCGGACGCCATCATGCTCTCGGGGGAGACGGCCGCCGGCAAGTACCCGCTGCGTGCGGTGGAGACGATGGTGCGAATCGCGCAGGAAGCCGAGCGGTCCGAAGCTTTTCGCGCGGTGCGGCAGTTGACCGCCCGGCCGGGGCGCACCTTTGCCGAGGCGGTCGCCCATGCGTCGGTCGAGACGGCCGTTGATCTCTGCGCTGCCGCCATTGTCGCGCCGACCGCATCCGGTCACACCGCGCGCACGATCTCCCGCTTCCGGCCACCCTGCCCGATCATCGCGGTGACACCCAACCCGATCGCGCAGCGGGAGCTGATGTTGTTCTGGGGCGTGTATCCGCTGCTGTCGCAGCGCGCCGCCACCACCGATGAGGTGATCAACGACGCGGTGGAAGCCGCCCAACGCCGCGGCTACGTCGGCGAAGGGGACATGCTGGTGATCACCGGCGGCACGGTGGAGGGCGGGGTCGGGACCACGAACCTGATGAAGGTGCACCTGATCGAGCGGGTGCTGGCGCGCGGTATCGGTTTGGGGGACCGCAAGCTGATCGGCCGGGTGCGGCGCCTGGCGGCCCCGCTGGCGCCCGATGTGCGGGTGGACCCGGACGAGATCGTGGTGGCGTCCTGCACCGATCGGTCCTTCCTGCCGGCTCTGCGTCGGGCGGCCGGGCTCGTGACGTCGAACGCGGCGCCGGATGCGCACTGCCGGCTGGTCGCACTCGAGATGGGCTTGCCGGCAGTGGTCGGGGTCGATGCGGACCTGGACGTGTTCACGAATGGCATGCACATTGTCATGGATGCCAGGCGCGGGGTCGTGTACGAGCGTCCGCCGGCCCTCTGGCGTTCGGCGGATGATGTGTGCGGGTGAGCGGGGTTGGGGTTGACGAGGGTGGATTGTGGGGATAACGACCCAGCAAGGGGTGTAGTTGGGAGGGGTGATGGCGAATGTGATGGGGCGTCTGCGGGGTTGGCTGGGTCGCGCGCCGCGGCCGCAGTGCGATACGTGCGCCTACGTGCAGTTCTTTCGCAGCAGCGGCGATGGACAGGCGCCGCGCCTGCTCGCGTTTTGCCGCTGTCCAGGTGGTCCCCACCATGATCGGCCGATCCCACCCCAGCGCCGTTGCGATCGTTGGCGACTTGCTGACGTCCCAGCGGCCAGGCCGGTGGTCGGCGACCCCACCCTGACGGTGTGATCGGAGTGATACGGTGACACGGTGGCACGGTGACCGGGTGTCATCACAGCATCCGCTTATCCGCTTGCATCCGTTGCCCGCTCTCGCGATATCACCCGGATCAACGCGGCCTGCGGTGGGACGCCGAAACGCAGCGGGATGCTTTCGCCCAGACCGCGACTGACGAACATGCGCGTTGTGCCACGTTGGAACCAACCGGCCGGCCGCTGCCGCGTCAGGTGGGTGCCCTGGGTGTGGGCCACGCCCACGAACGGCAGCTTGACCTGCCCCCCGTGGGTGTGGCCCGATAGCACTAAATCGGCCCGTTCGACGCGCGGGTCCAGCCAGATGTCCGGGTTGTGGGCCAGCAAGACCAGGAGTGCGCCAGTGGGCACGGCCGCGAGCGCGATCTCCAGGTCAGGCTGGCCCTCGGTCAGATCGTCCACCCCCGCCACCCACAGATCGAGCCCAGGTTCTTGCACGCGCGTCGCCTGATTGACCAGCGGCTGGATGCCCCGCTGCACCAGCTCGCGATGCATGGCCGGCACATCGTTGAAGGTTACCGGCAGCCGCACCAGCTCGTTGCGCAACACCTTGCGGCCGAAATCCCACAGCTTGCGCGCCGCGCCCACCAGATCGGCCAGCTCCGGCCGCCGGGCCTCACCGCTTTCCCGCCAGGTGTGCCCGAAAACCCCCCATACCGAGTACTCGCTGTAGTCGTGGTTGCCGGGGCAACTGAACCCACCCAGCCGCGGTTGCAGGCGTTCGATCAGCGACAGCGCGACGGGGAATCCGGCCATGTCGTGGATCAGGTCGCCGGTCAACACCAGCAGATCGAAACGCTCCCCGGCCAGCAACCGTCGCAGCCGGGCTATCTTGCGCGCCTGGACCCGGCCGCCGGACCGAAAATGAAAATCGGACAGGTGCAGGATGGTCACGCCCTCGGGCGGCAGCCCTGGTCTATCCACTGTCACCGTGAACCGGTCGAGCCGCGCCCGGGTGCGTTCGATCAGCGCCGCATACCCGCCGGCCAGCGCCCCCGCGCCGAGCGCGGCCACAACGACCTCGCGAATCCAACGCCTCATGGTGTAAGACAACTCCTCAAGCGCCGGCGCTGTTTCCATCCGGCCCAACACGGCGCCTCAAGCGCTATCCGTTTATCCGCTGCCATCCGTTGCCGGATTCCCCGCCACCAACCGAATGACCACCGCCTGCGGCCTGGCGCCAAAGCGCAGTGGGAAACTCTCCCCGACGCCGCGGCTGACGAACATGTGGCTGGACCCCCGTCGAAACCAGCCTGCCGGTCGATGTCGGGTCAGATGGGTGCCCTGGGTGTACAGCGCGCCGACCAGCGGCAGGCGCATCTGGCCGCCGTGGGTGTGGCCCGCCAGCACCAGATCAGCCTGCCTGGCGCGCGGGTCCAGCCAGATGTCCGGGTTGTGGGAAAGCAGGATCAGGAGCCGGCCGGTGGGAATCTCGCGCAGCGCCGCGTTCAGGTCCGGGTGGCCCTGGCTGAAGTCGTCCACACCCGCGATCCACAGATCGACCTCGTCTGTTCGGAGGTGAACGGCGCGGTTGACCAGCGGCTGGATGCCACGCTCGGCCAGCGCGGCGTGCATGGCCGGCACGTCGTTGGCGATGGTATGCAGGGACGCGCGCTCGTTGCGCAGCACCCTGCGCCCAAAGCCCTCCAGCCGGCGGGCGATCTCCCGGATCCCGGCGAGATGCAGCCGGCCCGTCTCCGTCGATCGGTCGCAGAAGAGGGCCGAAAAGCCGGACTCCCAGTAGTCGCGGTTGCCCGGACAACTGAACCCGCCCAGCCTTGGACGGAGGCTCTCCACAAACGCGAGCGCGGCCGGCGCGCCGGCCGCGTTGTGGATCAGATCGCCGGTGAGGGCGACCAGGTCGTAGTTCTCGCCGGCCAGCAAGCTTTGGAGGCTGGCCAGCTTCAGCGCCTGGACCGGGTCATTGGCCCGCAAGTGCAGGTCAGAGAGGTGCAGGATGGTGAGGCCATCGTGCGGGATGCCGGGCTTGTTCACCGTCACCGTGAACCGGTCGAGCCGGATGCGCACACGTTCGATCAGCAGGGCATAGAACGCCGCTGCCAGGCTCGCCCCGGCCACCGCCCTGGCGATCCATCGAGTCATGTAGCCACGCTTCCCAGTGCAAGAGAGGATGATGTCAGCATTACCGATGCACGCCGCGCACCTTCAAGGTTTGAACCGGTTCTGTTGTCACCGGTGTGATGAGGACCGGATCATCGCCGTACTGAGCTCGGATCCGACCGTGAAGCGCCAATAACTCAGGATCGTGGTCGATCACAACCCCATTGCGCATGGCAATGTATTGGCCTCCGTACTGAAGGAGTAACTCAGCGTGTCTTGCTCGAAAACGCTCCGCCTCTTCGTAGATCTGCCGACGTCGCTCGTGCCACAATTGATCTTCCAGCCAATCGTTGACCAACGCGTCAACGCTGGTCTGGCGGCGCCTGGCCTCAGTATCCAGTTGTGCTGCCAGCTTAGACTGTAGTGCAACAACGGTCACGGCATCACCTCCCCCTGTAATCCGTGTTCAGCTCTTCATCTCCAGCGTCGACCGGCTTTCGTCCGCCTGCCAGCGCATTGTATCACGGTTTGGCTGAAATGGGCATCTACGGGGAACCTCGCGTGGTTGTGATGATCGGTTGGCTATGCTATAATCTCGTTGCCGGCCGGGACGCGTCTGAGATGGACGGGGTCGGCAGGAGGGATGTGTGCCATTATCCAGACCCTTCGACAGGCTCAGGGCAAGCTGTGGCCGTGACCAGGGTGAAAGAGAGCGTATCTGCTCAATAATCCGGGGGCTGTGGCCGCCGTTCGACGAGCTCGGAAGAGCCGCTCACGATGAGGTCTGTGACCGAGCCACGGTGAGTGCTTCGGCAAGCGGGATGGCGTGAACCGGAGTGCATGGTCCGTTTCCGGCTTCACGCGCCACGGGCCGTCGAACCTTTTCACTCGTCACTCGTAACTGCCCAGTCCCATGTTATTCTGAGCGGAGCGAAGAATCGGTTCCAACGCCGACGAGATTCCCTTCGATCCAACTCAGGGCAGGCTTCGTCGCAAAAGACGCTCCTCAGAATGACAGGCTGAGTAGCTCGACAATGTTAGATTACCGTGTTAGCCGTCTCGCCATGCTGACCCGCCAGGAGCTAAAGCACGTTGGCTACAAAGTGCAAGCCCTCTCAAGGGGGCTATCATACCCGTGGCAGTCCCCTTCAGGGGACTTTCACCTCGTAGCCGGATGGCTTCAGCCTCCGGCGGGCCGGGTAACATTGTCGAGGTAGTCACCGTCACTCATTACTCGGTACACCTGGAGACTCCCTATGTTGCTCAATTTACGCGAGTATCACCGGCCCGGCGATGATGGCGGGCGCCGGGGGCTGGATCGGGCGCTGGAACTGTTGGCCCGGCCCGACATCCGCACTGTGCCGTTGGCCGGCGGCGATGCACTGGTGGGCGCCGCGGATCCCACGGTGAATGCGGTGGTCGATCTGCAAGGTCTGGGATTGGACGTCATCTCTGTGGCATCGGATGCCGCGGCCATCCACATCGGTGCGATGGTGACCCGGGCGGCGTTGGCCGAAGCGGAGCCGGCTCGGACGCGCTATGGCGGGGTGGTTGCCGAGGGCGCCCGGCGTTGGGGCGGCAGCATCCAGCGCAACCGCGCCACAGTAGGCGGGGCGGTCGCCACAGCCGCGGGGGACGATCCATTGATCGCCGCACTGCTGATCTGCGATGCTGCGGTCGTGCTGTATGATCGGGCAGGCTTTCACGAGTTGCCCCTGGTCGATTTCCTGGCGAACCGCGTCGAACTCCTGGCCGCGCCCGCGCTGATCACCGAACTGGTGGCGCCGGCGCCGGTTGTCGAGACCGGCGCCGCGCTGGCCAGCGTGGCGCGGACCCCGACCGATGCGCCCATCGTCCTGGCTGCGGCCGCGGTGATGGTGGCCAATGGCGGATGTGGCGCGGCGCGGCTGGCGCTGGGCGGGGTGGCCGAGAGTCCGGTGCGCCTGCCCGAAGTCGAGGCGTGGTTGGTCGGGCAGCCCCTGACTGAGGAGACGCTCCAGACTGCGGGGAACATGGCCGCCGATCTGGTCTGTCCCGCGGGTGACTTCCGCGGCAGCGCCGAGTATCGCAGGGCGATGGCCGGCGTGTTGGCCACACGGGCGCTGCGCCAGGCGCTGACGAATTGATCACGCGTCCTCGTCGGGTTGTCATCGAACGGGCAGCCGTGCTGGGCCTGGTGATCGGAGTTCTGGTTGGCGGTCTGGTCGCGGGACGGCCGGCCATTATCTCTCGACCGGCTGTGCAGCCTACCATCGTTGCTCTTTCTAGGCTGCCGGGCGATCTATTGCGCGCGGGTCCGCCAGATAGCGGGGCGGTATCTGGCGCCACGAGCACACCGACCCGGGCGCCGACCGCGACGCGCACTGTCATGCCGACCGCGACGCCCACGGTGACGCGCACTGTCATGCCGACCGTGACCGCGGTTCCACCGACCGTTGCACCGACGCCGACCGTGCCACCTACCGCGGCCGCAACGGCTACCGCGACCCCGACCGCGACCCCTGAGCCGTCGCCGTTGCCCCCGCCGAGCGCGACCGACGTGCTATCTCAGAACGAGG
>MNXL01000308.1:14852-16666 GCA_001871755.1 Anaerolineae bacterium CG2_30_64_16 | reverse complement strand
CCCAGCGCGCGATGGAACTTGCCCCAGCCGCGCAACGCCAGCCCGGTCAGCAGCAACCACCCCGGCAACGCCACGCTGATGTAACGGCTGGCGAAGGTGGCCCGGTCGCGGATGACGAGGTAATAGATAATAACGGGCAGGACGGCCCAGGAGAGGGCGAAAAGGACAAATGGCAAATGGCAAATGGCAGGTCGCAGGTCGCAGGTCGCAGGTCGCTGACTGCGAAGCAAATTCCACAGCGCCAGAAGCAGCCCGCCGCCGCCGATGACGGCCAGCAGTGCTTGCCACGGGCGCGCGGGAATGGGGTCGATGTGCTCGCCCAGGCCGTAGACGCGCGCCAGTTCGGCCAGGTACGCGGCCACGGTCGGCACGGTCAGGTTCGGGTTGCGGTAGGACGGGATCTGGCGCAGCGCCACGGGCAGGCCCGGCAGGCACAAGGCGGCGGTCAACAGGCCGGCAAGGAGCACAGTACGTAAGCGCAACCACCGCTCGCGGCCGTAGGGGCGACCCTTGCGGTCGCCCTGGGCGGGCGCGGGGGCAAGCTCCGCCCCTACAGGCGCGACAATCGCCCAAACAGTGGCCCACCCCCACAACGCGACCAGGGCGAACGCCGCGGCGTAGTGGGTGAGGAGCGCGAGAGCGGAGAAGAAAGCACAGGCGATCCAGCTTGCCGTCGGCCGTGGTATCAGATATTGGGTATTAGAGATTGGCCGTGTAAATTTCCAATACCCAATACCCAATACCCAATATCCACTGACCGCCAGCCACACCAACGTCACCGTGTACATGCGCGCTTCCTGCGCCTCGCCCAGCAGGAATGGCAGGAACGCCGCACCCAACGCGGCGCCCAGGCCGACCCACCAGCCGCTCACGCGGCGGCCCAGCGCGTACATCAGCGGCGCCAGCAGCACGCCGAACCAGGCCGACAAGAACCGGATCGCAAACGCGCTGTGACCCGCGGCCCCCAGTCCTTCGGCGCCGCTCACGCGCAGCCAGCCATGCAGCAGGTAGAAGTAGACCGGCGGGTGGATGTCCAGCTCCGGCGCGCCCGCGATTTGCGTCAGCGGCCGGCTGGCCACGTCGATGTTGCGCGCTTCGTCCCACCAGATATCTTGCGCGTCCAGCCGGTAGAGGCGCAGGGTGAACGCGGCCAGGACCACAAGAAGCAAAACCAACTGGGGGAGCCGAGACCGTTCAGTCATGGCGTGCTGTTTTTGACCTGCCCAACCCGAACACGAGCCAGGCGCCCGCGCAGACAATCGTGAGCACAGTCACCACGGCGCCCCAGCGCACCGATGCGGGATGGAACACCCAAACGACCGTGTGCTGGCCAACGCCGAGCGCCACAGCGCGCAGAATCAGGTCGGCCTGCAGGCCAGATGCAGGCTTGCCATCCACGGTCACCTGCCAACCCGGGTAGACCAGCTCGCTTAAGACCAGGATACAAGGTTGTGCCGTCGTCACATCCAGCGTCAGGCGCTCAGGGGCGCGTTCGCGCCAGACGATCGTGCCCCCACAATCGCTCGCCGTGCCAAAGCCCGCAGGTACGGCCGGCAACACAACCTGCCGGGCCACGTTGTAATCGGCCGCCGCCATCCGCTGCAAGGCGCGCTCCCGATCCGGCTCGGCAATCACCTCACCGGTCAGCCATGCGCGCGCGCCCGAATCCGCCAACCGATACACATAGACCGGCTTCTGAGTCTTTCGATCAATCTCCTCGGCCAGTCGGTCAGCCGGTACCGCCAACTCCTGCTGCCACGAAAACACATACTTGACATTCAGCAAGCGCCAGACCTGTTCGACCGGCAGGTGCT
>MNXL01000308.1:0-14832 GCA_001871755.1 Anaerolineae bacterium CG2_30_64_16 | reverse complement strand
TTCAGCACCAAGTCATAGTTCGCCAGCCAGAGCGGGCTCGATCCCTTCCAGTCCTCCAGGCCATATAGCAACCCGTAATTGCCCGGCAGTGCATCATCGTTGGCAACGCGAGAAATATCCGTGTCCGCCAGCGGGATGGCAACCAGTGATTGGAATGGCGACAGATCACGATCTTTCAGCGGGCTGGCATGCAGCGGCGGCGTGATCGTGAAGAGGTCTATGAGTAAAACCGCCAACAACAGTGCAGGCTGCCGGCTGCCCAGAGCTACCACCGTCAGGAACAGAAAAAGGGCCACCGTTAACGATGCGGTTGTGAACCCCCACATACTATCGCGTCCCGCCTGGTAGCCGACGAAGAAAACCAGTGCCAGGGCCAAAGCGCCCAGTGTTGCGCCCCTGAAACCGGCGGTCAGCCTATCCTCGGCGCCACCCCGATGGGAGTGCCTCTCGTCAACCGCGCCCTTGCCCGCCTTCTGAGGATGCGGCAACGCCCACCGTTGTGCAAGCCAGCTTGCGCTATAGCCCGCCAGCAGGGCCAGTGCCAGCACTGCCCAGACAATCGTTCGCTCCTGGCCGCGGAAAAGACTCCATCCTGGAGCCAGGAGATACGGGATAGAATACAGGGCCAGGTGCTTGCCGAATGAGAGTAACACCGCGACCAGGAGCGCCCACCCCAGGAAACCGATCGTCCGGCGTGCATCCTGCGGGGTTTCCGGGTCGCGACGGATGGACGTCAGCGCCAGAGCAGCCAGCCCCAGCGGCAATAACCCGACGTACAGCGCCGGGAATTCCCCACCGATGGCCGGGAATACAAGCTGTATCAACTCGTAAGGCATGAAACCTGTGCCCGCCTCCTCAAAGCCCAGTCGGGACCGCGTGGAGAGGGTGGTGAATTCCCACGAAGGCAAAAGCTGAACGGCGGCTACGCCTACGCCAATCAATCCGAAAGCCATCAGCATCCCGGCGGCCTGCACCCGGCCCTTCGCTCCCCTGGTATGTAGCCATAGGCGGTAGGCGCCGTACGCCACGCTGGCATAGCCGGTCAGCAGTCCCGCCTGCGGGTGGCCGGCCAGCAAGGCCACCCCGAACACCAGTCCGGCCACCACTGCCCAACGCCATGCGGCCCTGGCGCGACCCTGAGCCAACCGATCTGCTGCCAGCTCCCAACACAATAGAATCAATGGCAACCACGTCTGCGTCTCCAGGATGGCCAATTGCAGCGGCGGGTAACTCGTGAAATAACCGCTAAAGGTGAAGACCGCTGCCGCCATGAAGCCTCCAAACCGGCTGCGGGTCAGGCGGCGCGCCAGGAGATAAGTAAAAAAAGCCGCCAACGGATAATGTGCCAATGCTTCCAGCTCCAGCGCACGATAAGAAAAGTCGTGCGCCGCTGTCAGAAATATCGTCAGCAGCCTCAGAGGATAAAACACCGCCGACTGTATATCGGCCAGGAATGGATGGCCAGCGTAGTTATAAGGGTTCCAGAGAGGAAGTTGTCCCTGGAGCAATCGGGACGCCTCATACCGGGCAAACGTATAGAACTGCTGCGCGAAATCACCCGGCACAAACGTCCAACGGTCGGCCGCCACAGGTGTCAGGTCGCGCCAGAAAAATAGCCCGCACAGGCTCAGTAGAACCGCCCCGTCTACAAGATAACTGATTTTGCCGCGCATCAAGGCCTCCCGTCGGTATCCATCAGTGTGCACGTGGTCACGGGTGCAGGTCGAAGCTCAATACCGTCGCCGCTTCCCCGATCGCCCGGCCCGCTGCATCGGCTGTCTTCGCGTTTATGAACCCGCCACCGGGCAATACCCGATACAAGGCCACCTCGACCTGGTACGCTCCCGCAGGCGCATTCCACGGCAGTGGGATCTCGTAGTAATCGGCCACAACCTGACCCGCCGCTTGACGGCTGAAAGGATACATCCCCAGTACGGGCGCCGGGTTGTCGGTCTTCCAGATCTCGCCACGTTGCGCGTGCACCAGGCGCAGCGCAATCGCGTAGTCCGGCGCCGTCGATTGCTCCAGACGCCAGATCAGGCTCAGCGGCAGCACCTGGCCGCGCTGAAGAACCGGCTTGCCCAGCGGCCACGTATGACCGGCCAATCGAACCTGGCCATCAAAAACCACATCAAGCAGCACCAACCCCGCCGGCAATTCCGTCTGCGGAGTAGATGCCAGGTGGACCAACGGCCCTGCCGCGGTCGGTTTGCTCCAGTCGGTGGCTTGGTTGAGCGTACGCGCCACATAGAGCGGTCGATTTTCCGCTGTGGCGCGTGCGGCGTGCTTGATCAGGTCATAAAAGTCCCCCTGGATCCTGCAATCGGGGCAGAAGCCTTGCACCTGCTGCGCATACCAGAGAGGAGTCGCCTGCTCCCAGTCGCCCACCACGAGCGACCGCGGCGGCACCAGCGCCAGGGCCATCGCCAGGCGGTCCGCTTGTCCCCCGGTCTTGAGATCTTGCCGCCAGATATCCATCGGACGGGCGACGTGTTGTTCCAACCACCGAATTCGCCATTGACCGGGCAGTCGGACCATAAGTAACACCAGGAATACTACCGCCAGGCTCACTTGCACCCAAGCCGCACGCCGCCCCCCCAGGTGTCCGGCCAATGCCAGCCAACCTGCCACCCCTGCGCCGACAAGCAACGCTACGCACACGTAAGCCGGGATGAAAAAGACATAACGCCGCGGGACATCGTAGTTTTGCGTCAAGTAAGCCTGCAACACAAAACTCAGGCCCAGGAAAACCAGCCAACGGCGCTGTCGCGGCCGCAGAACCCACCAGGTGATCAGCCCGGCCAGGCCGGTCAGGACCAGCGGCGGCCCGAAATTGGCCACCAGGGTCTCTGCGTACATGCGCAGGTTTTCGCCCTTCGGCAGAAAACCCACCTGTCCCATGTAGCCGGCGTCATTCATAAAACCGATAAACTCGCGCAGGTTCGTGATCTTCGCATGATAAGGCGGCAGGCCGCGCAGCGATGCTAGCGGCACATAAATATACAGCAGAAGCGGAAGCGCCAGCGCGCCCCCACCAGCCAGTAACAGCAGGTTCGGCCGTAGCCATCCGCGCCGATAGCAAGCCCCCCGAAAGGATTCGATCGCCAGCAACAGAGTCGGCACTACGAACACCAGGAAGCTGCGGTGGTGCGCCAACCCCAGCCCGAGCGCCAGTACAACCTGGGCCCACGTCCAGCCGCCAGGGCGCTCGTAGGAGCGCCACGCCATCCAGGCCCAAAGCGCCGTCAACAGGCCGTTCAACGCGTATTTATCACCCAGCACCGCCTGCCCCCAGTACACCGGCGCAATCGCCAGCGCAACCGCAGCTATCGTGCCAGCCACGCGGGAAGCAGTCATGCTGCGAACCACCGTAAAGACGATCCCCACGCCCAGCGCAGCAACCAGCGCGCTCAGCAGGTTGATCCGCCAGGCGACGCTGCCGAACGGGATGACAGTCAACCATAGCCGGTCCAACAGAATCTGCAACGGATACCCGGTCGGGTGCGCCAGGGACAGGATATGAGGCACGAACTGGAGCTCGCCAGCATCACCGCCCAAGATGCCGGGCGCGAGTGTAAGGGCATACCCGGCGAACGCTGCGCCTGCCAGGGCGAGCGCCAGGCACGCGTCAAGCATCACAGGTGTCACAGCATGTCGGTCTGTCATCGCACCTCAATCTGTCCCAACAAAATCGCGGCATCCTGCACCTGGTCTGGTGGCCCATGCACAGAGACACGCATGCCGTCGCTCAAGCGGTAGAGCCCCGTCCGTAACTGATATGTGCCGGGAAGCAGCGCCTGCGGAAGTTCGAGTAAGTAGACATCGCGCACGATCTGGCCTGGTTCCCAGGCCCAGGTTGGCCAGTCGCCACCCAAAGGCGTCTGGTCACCCTGGGCCGCATTCTGCCCCTGGCTGTCAACCAAGTGCAGGAAAACCTGATAATCCTCAGCTATGCGCGCTCTGGCCTGCCAATACACCGTCACCGTGAGTGTCTGTCCTGGCTGTGCCACCTCAGGGAGAGAATCGTGGCCGACCAACATTGCCTGGCCGCCCAACTCAATATCCTTCCGCTCAGAGATCACATAGGCCGGCGCTTTATGCGGCAGCAGACGGACCTGGCCGATCACGCCACTGGCTGGCTGCCCATTACCATCCACGGCAGGCAGCCCAATCTCGTCGCCGATGTTGTATTCGTACAGTCCCACATCTACCCGCAACAGCGAAGGGGCTGTCGCGCTGACTTCGACCGGCACGTGGTACGTGTCGCGCACAATATCGCCGGATCGCAACAAACTGGTCGGATATGCGCCCAATCCCGGATATGTGCCGATCTGGCCAGCCAGTTTCGTGTGGCGTCCCAACAAGTGCACGAAAACGCTGTAGTTCTTATCGGTCCGGCCGACGGTCTCCCAGTAAATCGTCACGGGCAGCCGCTCCCCGGGTAGCACCGTGTCTTGCGGCAACTCGTAGGCCAGTAAATGCAATGTGCCTGCGAAAACCACGTCCGTGCGTTGGGCTGACGGTGGAACCTGATCCGCCGTCAGCAGGGGTGGCTTAGTGTAAGCCGGATGGATCACCCATGGTGGCAACGCAGCGGCCAGGATCACCATCCCGGCAGCCACGATCGCCAGACCTTGCCCTTGCCAGTGGCGCGGCAACCACCCGGCCAGCCCATAGACCAACAAGACGGCCACCGCCCCGGCGGCTGGGAAGATTAGCCGCCCCTGAGAGGCATACGTCAGGCTTGTCCACCGCACCAGGGAGATGAACACAACCACCACCCATAACACCAGGGGAACGATGGAAAGCAACTGAGGAGTCCACAGGCGCTTGCGCGCCCGCCAGGTCAGGAGAATCCAGCCGGTCGCGGCAGCCAGCACCAGGCCATCGTAAAACCGATAAACCCACTGTTGTGCCACGACAGTAAAGGCGCCGAACACTCCCCAATACGACATGCGGAATCCGGTGAACTCCCCCAACAATGCGCTCCAGGAGGGCGGGGCAGGCCGCCGCCCTGCGATTGCGAGCATCACGCTCAACCCAGTTGGGTCGCCGTACAGGCGCCAATTGCGCAGATACCACCAGCCGGCGATCGCAACCGTCAACAGTCCTGCGATCGCCCCCCAACGCAGGAATGACCCCCCAGCGCGCCGTCGGACAGCGATGACCGCAAGTACGCCCACGCTCAACGGGATTAGCGCCAGGCCGCTCAGCTTGGTGAGAGCGGCCGCTCCCAGAACAATCCCCAGGATAACCGCGTCGCGATCGCCGAAACGGTTCGCTGCCAGCCCTCGCACCAGCCACCATAACGTGAACGTGGCCAACGGGACGATCAAGTTATCATTGTTCACTGAAGCCGCAATGAACAGGAACATCGGGTTGAAAGCCACCAGAGCCGCCGCTCCGGCTGCCAGATCGGGACGCTCCGGCGAGATCTCTTTGGCAATCATGTAGGTGAACAAGACGGTGTTTGCCTGGAGCAGCAGCGATAGAAAGCGGATCAGATGCACTGCCAGCACAGTGCCACGCCAGGGAAACGCTTCCCGGCTCGTGTGGATCACCATGTTCTTGTTGCCAGGCACCAGAGGTTTGCCGATATTCGCCAGGGGATTGAGCTGCCGCAGTTCTGCGAAATCGCTCGTGTCAATCCATGCCGTCGCAAAGGCGGTCAAGGCGTAATAAAGAGGAGGTTGGCTTCCCTCCTGCGCCCAGGCTGTCTCCACACCAGGATCTTGGCTGGGCAGGCCGCGGCCGTCGGCAATATGCTTGACGACCGGGTAATGAGCGACCTCGTCAGACGCCTCGAAAATCGGGGTCGCCAAGCAATACAAAAGACCCAGGAATGCGAATGCCAGCAGGATAGCCACCAGGATGCGTCTGTTCGCTTGCGTCAGGCCAGGAGTATCGTCCATGCTTTGCTGTATCACAGAAGCGGCAAATAGGAGCTGTGTGGCGCCCGCAGCCAGAACTCGCGTAGTTCGCTATAGGGTCCGACGTTGCCTTGTACATCCACCGCGGCAACGCGCCAGGTATGCTTGCCCCACGCCAGGGAGACCGGCAGTATATAGATGATAACCGCAGACGCCGGTCTGGCGACTGTCGTTTGCCGCCCATTACCTTGGGAAGCCTGCCCGCTTCGGTGTCCGGTCGTTACCAGCGGTACAAAGCTGGCAATATCGGTAGACACCCAGGCGTCCAGTTCGGGGCGAGCAAAACGCGGTGCCCCCATAAACTCTTGGTTATCTACTTGCAGTTTATAGCCGGTGATCGGGTAGTCCCCCCGGGTAGATGCCTCCCAGGTGAAAATCAACGTTGTTTTGCGGATCTCGGTGGCAGGTTCCAGGGGGGTGGGACGAAACGCCACGCGGAATGCAGCCGCCTGCGCCTTGAACGTCTGGAAAAACGGGCTTGGCACGAACGGGAGCGGATCCCAGGTCGGGTCGCGCGGCTCAAAGATGCCGGGCCCCCAGTTCGACGTGGTAGCGACATACCAGAAAGTGCGCGCGATCCCCGCACCTAGCACATCTTGAAGTAGCCTGGGTAACCCGGCCTGCGCGGCCGCGTAATCCCAGCCGAAGTAGTTGAGCTCGTTATCCCAAATGGCGCGATCGCCCAGGCCATGGGCCAACAGCACAGACCGGAAGGCGGTGAGTCGCCTCTGATGCTGGCTATACACGTGCACAGCCAGCACATCGAAGCTCTGCCGCACATCCTGATCGCCTCTTAGCGACAGCAGCAGGTCAAGCCAGGTTGCGCCGTTGATATCGGACAGACCGCCGATCATCACCGATGCCCCCGGTGACTCGGCGTGGATAATCGCCGCCGCATGTTTCAATAGCGTGGCATAGGCCGCCGCCGTGCGCGCCGGTGAGGGGTTATCCACCACCCAGAATTCATACAGGTCGGGCTCGTTCCATATCTCCCAATAGCGGACTGCGTTGTTGCCTTGCAGGCCGTAACGACGCACGACCGTCCTCACGAAATCATCCCAGTCCGCCATATCCGACGGTGCAACGTTCTTCGCTCTGTTGCTAATACATTCCGGCGCATACGGTGCCCCCGTCACAGCCCAATAGGGGGTAAACATCAGCTCTGGAACTGTCTCGATCCCGTAGTTTCGGGCAATCTGGATGGCAGCATCCACGTCATCCCAAAACCAGTGGTCCCGCTCTGGCTCTACCATACACCACCACACAGCGAGTCGATTGAAGCGCACGCCTGCCTCGGCAGCCTGTCGCATAGCGCTATCCAACAGGTCGAGCCGCAAGGGGCCGGCCAGACGTGGCCAGGCATCCACGCGTGGGAATGTCCATTGCCAACTCACGCCGAGGATATCCATCCCGTAGATCGAGTTCGACCGCGGCGGCATGGAGGTCGCGGTCGTCGCTCCCGGCAGGATACATGCCAGCACGCCGGCCAACATCAGGCCGATAGCGCCTCGTAACATTCTTGTTCGGATGCCGAACCGAATTTTACTCAGTTTCATAATAACTCCCTCGAGATATCATGGTATACTATCAGTCCTTGAAAAGCCCACGGTACGCCTCCAGGTGGCGTTGGGCAATGGTGTCCCATTGGAACTGCCGGGAAAGCGCCAACGCGGCCGCGGCCAGCCGCTCGCGCAGCCCCGAATCGGTCATCACTTCGGTCACCGCTGCGGCCAAACCCGCCGGATCATCGGCCGGCGCCAGGCGGGCACTCTCGCCATCCCGGGGCAACGGGAAGGCCGTCGCCACATCCCGGACCGCCGGTGACACCTCGGTGCTGACGATGGGCAGGCCGTGCGCCAACGCCGCCATCAAGCTCCCGTGTCGCAAGGACGCGCCCTCACGATAGGGCAGCACCGCGCAATCGGTGGCCAACAGGTTGGCCGAGACTTCGTCATTGGCTGTAAAACCGGTCCACTGGACCCGATCGGCGACGCCCAGTTCCTGGATCAAACCCTCGACGTGGGCCAGGTAGGCCAGGTTGGTCGGATCGCTGGACCCCACCTGGCCGCCCACCATCAGGAGCCGTGCCGGTTTGCCCGCCCGCACCAGCTCCGCCAGCGCCCGGATCAACGTTTCGCCCCCCTTGTTGGGGTTGAGAAAGCCGAAGTAGGCCAGCAGCCAGTCGTCCCCTGCGGCTCCCCAACGCGTCCGCTGGCGCGCGC
Organism: Anaerolineae bacterium CG2_30_64_16; assembly: GCA_001871755.1. Taxonomy (GTDB): domain Bacteria; phylum Chloroflexota; class Anaerolineae; order CG2-30-64-16; family CG2-30-64-16; genus CG2-30-64-16. The sequence continues at coordinate 6,680 of MNXL01000308.1, read as the reverse complement.
GATCGTAGTCGGCTGGAGGCTCCCGCCAGATGTTGCTGCCGATGGGGATGGGGCGCAGACGTTCGATCAGGCCGGTGTTTGCCAGGCGTAACCAGTCGGCTGGATTGGTGATCACGCTGGCATCGCTGCCGCGGGCCAACGCCAACACAGCGCCCCAGCGCAACGGCCCGGCCTTGGGGAACAGATACGGAAAACGCAGGTCGTGGAAGGTCGTCACGATGCAGACGGCGTGGCGGGTCAGCCGCAGCCACCGCGGCAAGTAGTTGACCGCTGGATGAAGACCGTAAGCCGCGGATTGATACTGGATGTGTACCACATCGGGCCGCACCTGCCGGATCATGTTATCGACATGGCGCCACAGATTCCAGCGCGTTTGCATCATGACCGCATGGACGATCGGCTCGTAGGCGGCCATCGGCGCGCGCAGATGATCGCCACCAGCACGCGTGTGCGTCAGGACGTGCACATCCGCGCCCAACGCGCCCAACGCCTGGCTCAGTCGCCGCGTATAGTCGCCAACCCCGCCCTGCATCGCGGGATATTCGCCGGTGACGAAGAGTACGCGCATGGTGAACCTCGGAAACAAGGATACAAGGTGACAGGGTGACAAGGTGACACGGTGATGGGGTGACAAGGTGACGCCATCTACCAATCTACCAATCTACTAATCTACTTGTCTACTCCCGAACGCAATCCGCTCCTCAGCAACTGGCCATAGGCGGCCAGCCGCGCCCGCCGCAGCGGTCGCTGTAATCCCAGTAGCCACTTGAGCGCTTCAAGAGCCCATTCTACCGCAAAAGTCGCCAGGATAGAAAACCGCAGCGCCCCGGCAACCAGTGGGCCGTGGAACTTGCGGAAGTAGCGCACCTTGCTGGTCTGGAAGCGGATGTGGCGGGCCGCAACGACCTGTTCGCTGGACTTGCCCTCGTGGTGGATGATCTGCGCCGTCGGGAGATAGACGATCTGCCAGCCAGCCGCCTTGATCCGCCGGCACAGATCAAGCTCCTCCGAGTACATGAAGTAGCCCTCGTCGAAGTCGCCGACCTGGTCGAGAGTCTGCCGCCGCACCAGCAAGGCCGCGCCGACAACCCAGTCCACCTCCTGGATCTCATCGTCGGGTCGGTCGGCGATGCGGTAGCGCCGCGCCCAGGGGTTATCGGGCCAGTGCCAGGCCAGCGGCGTGCTCTCGAACAGCGCCGTGCCGAATGTGGGAAACCGCCGCCGGGAGGACTGCAGGCTGCCATCGGCGTAGCGCAGCAGCGGTCCCACCGCACCGACGGCCGGATGCGCCTTCATGTACGCCAGCATTGTGATCAACGCGTCCCCAATCACCTCGGTGTCCGGGTTCAGGAAGAGCACGTAGCGCCCCTGGCTGAGCGCCAACCCCTGGTTGTTGCCGGCCGTGAAGCCGCGGTTGTCCGGGTTGGCCACCAACCTGACCCAGGGAAACTCGGCCACCACCATCGCGGCGCTGCCGTCGGACGAGGCGTTGTCTACGACGATGACTTCGGCGGTAATGGTAGATTGGTGGGGCGGTAAATTGGTAGATTGGTAGATTGGTAGATTGGTAGAGGGGAGGCGCCCCTCCGCTGCCATATTCCGCTGTTCGCCGACCAAAACAATACTCGGACTCGGGCTGTTTCGCGTGGAAACCAGGCACGCGCGCAGCAGGTCGCGCACGTTCCAACTGACGATGATGATGGACAGGTCACAGGTTGGTTCGAGAGACATGGGCGGGTAGGTTGGTAGATTGGCAAATGGCAAATGGCAGATGGCAGATGGCAGATGGCAGATGGCAGATGGCGAATGGCAGATGGCAGATGGCGAATGGCAGATGGCAGATGGCAGATGGCGAATGGCAGATGGCAGATGGCAGATGGCGAATCACCTTGTCACCTTGTCACCCTGTCACCGTGTCATCTTGTCAAATGTCCCGCGCGACGACAAAGTCGGCCAGATCGTGTAGCGCGGTCCGGTGAGCGTTTGCGGGGAAGGATGCCAGGTTGGCCTTTGCCCGCGCCGCGAAGTCTCGCGCTTCGTCCATGGCCTGGGAGATGGCCGCTGAGGCGCGGACCTGCGCGACCACATCCGCCATGCCATTCCCTGCGCGATCACCGGCCTCTAACCTGGCGAGCACCCCCTCCGGCGCCGGATGCGACTGCAGGAAATAGAAGAATGGCAAGGTGACAATCCCCTGACGCAGGTCGCCGCCGACCGGCTTGCCTAGCACTGCTTCGTCCCCGGCATAGTCCAGGATGTCGTCTACGATCTGAAAAGCCATGCCCAGGTGATAGCCGTAGTTGTTGAGCGCCTGTTCCTGCTCGACCGACGCGTGGCCCAGGATGGCCCCCGAACGCGTCGCGGACGCGAACAGGGACGCGGTTTTGGCAAAGATGCGTGGATAGTAGGCTTCCTTTTCCTGACGCCATTGGTGGGTGGAGAAGAGTTGGCGCAACTCACCTTCACAGATTGTGCGTAAGGTGTCGGCGAAAAGCTGGACGACCCGGATGTTCTCGGTCTCGGCCGCAAAACCGGCCGCCCGGGCGAACAGGTAGTCACCGGCCAACACCGTGGCGCCCTTGCCCCACGTCGCGTTGAGGGTCACGCTGCCGCGGCGCAGCAGAGAACCATCGATCAGGTCATCGTGCACCAGTGTGGCGTTGTGCAGCGTCTCTACGGCCGCCGCCAGCGAGACCACTTTCTCCGAAGCTTGATTGGCAAATAAAGCGTATGCGGCCAAAGCCAAAGCCGGCCGTAAGCGCTTGCCGCCGCTGCCGATCAGGTGCAAAAAGGCCTCAGCCAGCGGCCTGTAGGCTCCCTCACCCATCGCCTGCATCTTCTGTTCGACCCGCGCCAGGTCGTCTCGCACCAGTCTGAGAATAGCCAGTTCAGTAGTCATCGGTTACCTTATGCATAAAACTTAAAATGTAAAAACGCAAAGTCAAGGGGTGTGTTCTACGTTTCGCGTCTTACGCCAGCAGTCCCAAGGTTTACGTTTTGCGTCTCACGTTTTACGTTTCGCGTTCTACGCCATCGTTCCAAAACAGCGTCGCGCCGTCTCTGTGGTTTGCTCGGCCACAGCCTGCACCGTGCTGCCGCAGAGAGTAGCCAGCGTCTCAGCCACGAGCGGCACATAGGCCGGCTCGTTGCGCTGGCCGCGGTAGGGGTGTGGCGCCAGATACGGCGCATCCGTCTCCAATAGCAGCCGATCAACCCGCAACTGTGGCGCCAGGGCGCGCAACCGCCGCGCGTTCCGAAAGGTCACCGGCCCGCCCAGACCGATCACGAACCCCAGCTCATACGCGGCCTCGGCCTCGGCCAGAGCCTGCCCTGAGCCGGGTCCTGAGTTTGTCGAAGGGCTTGTTGAAGGGTCACCCGAAAAGGCATGCCACACGCCCAGGATCGCGCCTTCACCGCGTTTTTTCCGTGCTTCAGGCCCCCATTGCGCCAATTCCCACAGGAGATCGGCGTTGGACTGCCGGCTGTGCAGGATCACCGGCAGATCGAGCTCGGCGGCCAGGGCCAATTGGGCGCGCAAAGCCACCCGCTGCTGAGCGTGGGGTACCTGCTCCCAGTAGTAGTCCAGCCCGATCTCGCCGATCGCGACAACTTTCGAGTGTACCGCCAGTTTCCGCAGTTCGGCTAACGTCCCCGCGTCGAGATCAGCACAATCGTTGGGGTGCACCCCGACCGCCGCGTAGACGCCGGGGTAGCGATCCGCCAGCGCCAGCACCTCCCGAGCTGAATCAAGGTGGATACTGGGGTTGACGATCAACCGCACACCCGCGGCCTCGGCCCGCGCGATCACCTGATCCCGATCGGGATCGAAGTGCGGGAGATCGAGGTGGCAATGGGTGTCGCAGTACATGGCGTTGATGAAATGCTTCCTGTCCTAATCCCTAATCCCCAATCCCCAATCCCTCGTCACGCAATCCCCGCCACCTTCAACCCATCCTGCAAGATCGCCTGCACCTTGTCTGCGTGCATCGTCTCGCAGTAGACGCGGATCAGCGGCTCGGTGCCGGAAAAGCGGATCAGCAGCCAGCCACCGTCCTCCATGACGAACTTATAACCATCGGTCGTAACTTTGTCTGTGACTTGCAGCCCGGCGATGGTTGCTGGCCGGATCGTGTCGAGCCTGGTCTGGGCCGCTTGCTTCATGGCATTGTCCTTGAGCCGCGTGTCGATGCGATCGTAGTAGTGCGGGCCGCCCACCAGGTCGAAGAGCATGACCAGCAATTCGGTCGGTTTCTTGCCGGTCCGGCGCATCAGGTCCAGCAAGTACAGGTTGGCCAGGATGCCGTCCCGTTCGGGCACGTGACCCCGAAACGCATAGCCACCGCTCTCCTCCCCGCCGATCAACCCGTCGTGCTCCATCATGGCCGGCGCGACATACTTGAACCCCACACCGGTGTGAATCACTGGCACACCGTAACGCGCGCCCAGCTTGTCCAACATCGAGGTCGTGCTCAAAGTCTTGATGATTGGGCCGCGTTCGCCGCGCACCGCCAGCAGGTACATGGCCAGCAACCCGTACACGCGCAGTTGGTCGATGAACTCCCCGTGCTCGTCGCCGAAGCCGCAGCGGTCGGCGTCGCCGTCCATAATGCACACGGCGTCCGCGCCGACCTCCCGACCCCTGGCCAGCCCGGCGTCCACGTTGGGCGGGATCGGCTCGGGCCGCTTCATCTCCGGGAAGAGCGGATTGCGCTCGGCGTGATACTCGATCACCCTGGTCGCGTCGCCGCTGATGAAACGTGAAATGTAGCCCGCGCCGTTGCCCCACATGTTGTCTACCAACACGGTGAAACCGGCCGCCTTGATCGCTTCGACGTCTACCAGCGATCGGATGCGGGCGTCGTAAGCTGGGAGCGGGTCGTAGTGCTGAATCAGGCCGCTTTTGACCGCGGCGTCGAACGCGACGCGCTTGACCGCGGCCACGTCGTCCGGGATGCGCGCCTCGATCGCCTTCAGGCCATCCGGGTCGATGGCGCCGCCGTTGGGGTCGCGCACCTTGAAGCCGTTGTCACCGGGTGGGTTGTGGCTGGCCGTGATGTTGATGGCGCCGATGGCGTGCCGTTCGGTCGCGCCGAACGAGATCACCGGTGTGGGCACGCCGCCCCCGCAAAAGTGAACCGGGATGCCGTTCCCCGCCAGCACCTCGGCGGCCGCGGCCGCGAACTGCTCGGAGAGAAAGCGCTTGTCGCCGCCGATGACGACCCCGCGCGCCAGTTCGCCGTCGTAGGTCGCTTTCAAATAGTCGGCAAAACCCTGGGTACAGCGCCGCACGCTGTCGAATGTGTAGTCCTCGGCGATGCGTCCGCGCCAGCCGTCGGTGCCAAAGATGATGTCGGACATGATGTCTCCGTGTTATGTGGTACGTGATGCGTACTCTTCGTACAGTTGCGTCAAGATTCAGTTTTGGCTGATCTTTGCAGCCAGCGAACAACCTTGAGAGTCATGCGCCGCTCGCCATCATCCAGCATCAGCCCCAAACGATCCCACCAGATCGCGTTCACTTCTTCGCTCTGCAGAATCTCTTCCAGTTCGGCCAGTCGGTCTTTTAATAGCGTCTCGAGTCCGGCTTCTTCTACTTGATTCCAGAAACACATGGCTCTGCTGACTGTAAAACCGGCCCGGAATGCGCCGAAAGATCCAAGACCACCTTGCCGATGACGTGATGTGGCAAACGCAGACGCACGCCCCATCGTTTAGCCAGGGTGGGATACGTCTCGATCGGCGCACGGCGGCGCACGACCGGGTAATCCTGGTCGCCGGATAGTTCCCCCTCGGCCAACCGGTGAAGCCGCCTGACAAACCACGCCGGCGCAAGATCAGCGCCCAATTCCATGCTGGTGGCCTCGATCAACACCCCCAGGCGGCGGGCCAGGCCGCGCTGTCCGGCCTGCGCCAACAATACCGGCCAATCCAGCGCCGCGCGTCTGGCAATCAGGATTGCTGCGACCTCGGCCGGGCTGGTTTCGCCGCGCGCCCGTTCCACCAGGTCGAGGCACAGGTCTTCGGGCGCCACAAAAGCCAGTCCATCAAGCATCTGGCGTCGCCGGTAACGTCCAGATACCAAAGTTGGATCCAGGACAATTGCGTTCTGCAATGCACCGACCTGGGCCGTGGTCGGCGCCGTCTCGAACACGGCGCACCCGTCACCGGCCGCTTGCCGCCAGACCGTGACTTCCTCAGCGTAGATCTGAAGGGTCACAAGGCCTTCGAGCGGAGTCAACCAGCGATGGTACTGGTAGGTCGCCTGGGGGCCGGTGATCAGATAGGGCCTATCCAGCCTGGCCAATCGCTCAACCAGCCAGGCCAGGCGTTGACCCGGTGAGTACGTGTATGCCATGCTCATCGCATTCTCCCCGATCCTTGCCGTCCAGTCTATGCATCACACGATGCACACCGCGTCACCCCACCTACGGTGTATGATTGCCCATCTGCTGCAAGGCCGCCAGGTCGGCATCCACCATCAGCCGCACCAGCCCATCGAAGGTGACTGAGGGTTCCCAGCCCAGCACGCGCCGGGCCTTGGCGGAATCGCCCACCAACATGTCCACTTCGGCCGGTCGGTAGAACTTGCGATCCACCACCACGTACTGCTCCCAGTCCAGGCCGACGTGATCGAACGCCACCTGGCAGAATTCCCGCACCGAGTGGGTTTCCCCGGTGGC
>MNXL01000024.1 GCA_001871755.1 Anaerolineae bacterium CG2_30_64_16 | reverse complement strand
ATGCCTTCAAACGCATCGGGTTGGTGGAGAAGACCGGTCGCGGCACCAGCATCATCTATATCGGCCAACTGCGCAACGGCCGCCGGCCGCCGAACTACGCCCATTCCGGCGACGCGGGCGTGCTGGTGATGCTGGACAGCGGCCCGGCCGACCTGGACTTCGTGCGGACGCGGGTCCACGCCAACCGCCGCCTGGCGCGCGCGCTGCGGGTCGAGGAGCTGTTGGCCCTGTGGATGGCATGGCAGCAGGGGACGGTCACTCCCGCGCAGTTGGCGCCTGTCATCCAACGAACCGCCGTTGAGGCTGCCAGTCTGCTGCAGGCGTTCGCGGATACAGACATGCTCCATCGCATCAGCGATGGATATCACCTGCCGTTCGATCTGGTGCCTGCGTCCAGGCGACCGGCCATCGGGCCAGATGATATCATCATGGACCAGGTGCGTCGGCGCGGCAAGATCACCCGGCGCGAGGCAGTTGCGGTGACCGGACTCGAAGATGAACAGGCGCGCTACCAGCTGCGCAAGCTCGTTGCGGCGGGACTGCTGGAACAGGCCGGCACCGGCCGAGACGCATATTACCGTGTTCCGCAAAGAGAGCGAAATGGGGAATCTTCGGGGAATTCCCCGCAAATTCCCCGATAATGAACGTTCCTGTTCACAATCCGGCGGATTGTGTTACGAGACGGCGATTGCCATGACCCTTGATCTCCTTTCCCAGGCCACCTTCGCCGGCCCAGCGTTCACCGAGCCGTTCGTCCGGTATGAGCTGGAGCACGAGCTCGCCGCGCGTAAGTTGCTGCCCAGGGAGGCCGGCGCGGAGGGCCGCGAGCTGCAGGCGTCCTGGGAAACCTACCGCCGCTATCTGCGCGAGCTGGTGGCCCTGGGCGGCGCGGTGCGCGTGCGCAACCACGTGCTGGAGCCGCTGGTGGGCCGCCTGGGCTATGCCCGCTTCGAGCCGGCCGACGACGTGACCACGCGCGAGGGCCAGGAGCCGGGCGGCACGCTGATGCTGGACGGCGATGATGCGCGCTGGGCCGTCCGCGCGGCCATCGACGCGGTCGTCGCGCAGGCGTATGGCCTGGATCGCGAGCAGTACGCCCACGTCCTCTCCACCTTCAGCCACAAGAGCTATCCCAACGCGCCGGCGCTCTGCCTGGCGCGGTTCGACGAGCTGGCGGAGGTCGGGTTGGACGCGTTCACGAGGAAGTGGGATCCGTATTGGGATGTGCCGCTCAACGAGGCGTTGCCGGAGGCGGTGATTGAGATCGAGGGGGCAGGGGCCAGGGATCGGGTGTCAGGGGAGCAATTGGAGTTGGAGCTATGAATTGTCCTATGTCAAACCCCGCCGATCTGTTGACGTTGATCGCCCAGGGTGAGAGCGAGACCGTCGAGTTCAAACGTTCGGTGGCCGAATTGGAGCAGGTGGTCGAGACGATAGTCGCACTGGCCAACACGCACGGCGGCCTGGTGTTGATCGGCGTTGGTCCCAAGGACGAGGTAGTCGGCGTTGACGTGGGCCAGGTGACGGGCGAACGGATCGCCAACCGCATTACCGGCAACACCGACCCGGTCATCTACCCGTCGGTTCAGATCGTGGAGGTCGCCGGCCGCAAGGTGTTCATGATTGCCGTGCCGGAGAGCGACAACAAGCCACACCTGACTGCCGGCCGCGCGTTCGTGCGCGTGGGCGTCACTACCGTCCAGATGCGGCGCGACGAGTACGAGCGGCTCCTGCTGCTGCGCCGGCAGTCCCCCTTCGATCGCCGCGAGGCGCTCGACGCCACCCTGGAGGACATCGCTGAGGACAAGGTGCGCTGGTATCTGGCGCGGGCAGCCCGCGAGCGCAACATCCCGGTTGACCCGGCGCTGCCCACGGTCGAGAACCTCAAGCGGCTGGAGCTGGCCCGCAAGCGCGACGGCCGGTTGGTCCTGACCGTTGCCGCGCTGCTGTTCTTTGGCAAGCAGCCCCGCCATTTTGCGCCTCACAGCATGATCCGGCTGGCCCGCTTCCAGGGCACGACCCCGTCGAACTTCATTGATCGCCTGGATCTGGCCGGCACGCTGCCGGAGATGATCGACGAGGCGGAGCGCTTCGTGCTGCGCAACACGCGCGTGGCCGCCAAGGTGACCGGGTTTGAGCGCCGCGAGATCACCGAGTATCCCTATGCCGCAGTGCGCGAGGCCATCGCCAACGCGGTGGCGCACCGCGACTACGACCGCGAGGACGTCGGGGTGCGCGTTTCGATCTTCGGCGATCGCATCGAGGTGCAAAGCCCCGGCCGGCTGCCCGCGCCGCTAACCCTGGACACGCTGGGCGAGGAGTACGCGCTGCGCAACCGCGTCATCGCCGAGCTGCTCTTCAACATCCGCTACATCGAACGCTGGAACACCGGCATCCTGCGCATGCGGCAACTGATGCGCCAGCATGGGCTGCCGGAGCCGGTCTTCCAGGAGGTCGGCCAGACCTTCCGCGTCACCTTCACCGGGCCGGGCGAACACATCCTGGACCTGATCCCCGAAGCGGGCGTCACCGATCTGCGCGCCCTGGGGCTCAACGAGCGCCAGGTGCAGGCGTTGGCGCTGATGGTGAACGAGGGCAAGGAATTGTCTAACCGGCAGTATTGTGACCTGTTTGGCGTGACCTATACCACCGCGTTTCGTGACCTGAGCGAATTGGTCAAGACGGGTCAGGCACGCAAGATCGGCTCCGGCCGGGCAAGTCGATACGGAGCGTGATCGAAGCTCTTTATGGATGCAATGATTAGTCGAAAAATGCAATGATTCGCGCAATGATTTCACCTGCCTGGCGCGATTCGACGAGCTGACGGAGATCGGGCTGGACGCGTTCACGCGGAAGTGGGATCCGTGTTGGGATGTGCCGCTCAACGAGTCGCTGCCGGAGCCGGTGATTGAGTTGCAGGTGTCAGGGGGTAGGGGGCAGGGGGCGGGAGAGCAGTTAGGCTTGGGAATATGAGACAGCCAGGGAGTCATTCGCATGGATTCCGCACACGGTGAGAAGCAGCTTCAACAGCTACTGCTTGTCTATCAGCGCATCGCCCACCTCATAAGCGAAATCGACCGTTTGCCGGACGCGTGGAAACAAGATTCAGATTGGCGCTTTACCCAATACTACAACTTTCTGCGGGATGACCTTCGGAGCATGACGGCTGATCCACATCTGGCGAACATCATGCCTAAACGATTGTGCCATCCGCATGGTTGGCAGGTCGCACTCGTGATTGGCCTGCCTGCGGCTCTGCTCGGCGCGGCTGCAGCACTCCTCGGCTACTACCACCAACCGCAAGCCATTCAACTCGTCGTACTTGCCCTAGTATGGATCGGTCTTTCAATGGTCATGACACACGCTTTGCTTCCGGATATATCTGAGGTTCGAGCACGTACGGTTCTGCTTGAAGCATATACCGAAGAGAACATCATCGCGTCGTTCCCTGAGGCAGCGGACATGTTCCACGATGAGCCAAAGAAATCGATCAGTATGCACCATCTAGAACCGATCTTGGTGAGTTCCGACGTTTCAGAAACAGAGCATAGTCACTTGGAAACGCTGATCCAGGAACAGAAGAGACGCTATAGCCAACTCACTGAACGGATTGCGGCAGTAAATGAGGACATAGGCCTGGAGATGGATAGCGAGCGCAAACTAACCCTGAAGGACCGCTTAGAGAAACTCACTGATGAGCGCGAGCAAGTGCAGACTCTACTGCGAACGATCGAAGAAGCGCTGAACAATGGCCAGGTGGAGGAGTGAAGCCATGAAGGTAGAGCTTGAGGCGAAAGAGTTCACGCAAGAGGAGGCTGCGGAAATCCTCGCAGCCATCTACCGGATATGCCACGGTCCAGATCGAAAAGTGGATGAGACAGCGCAGGAAACGCTCTTGCCATTGCTGAAGCATTATGGTTTCCTGGGGCTGGTCAGGGTGCTGAAGATCGTCGTCGACTCGTCGGAGATGAAGGAGCGAGTGAAGATCGAGTTGAGTGCCCTCTGGAAAGAGCATTTCGGGCGCGCTCCAACAGAAGATGAGCTTAGGGAATATGGCCCTGTGCTGAGTTGCCTACGTGAAGAGGGACCTGATGAATTGCTGCCCATGATCCGTGATGGGAAAGAGATTCAGGCCGAGGCGAGCAGGCTCACGAATGAGAAACATCCTGAGCAAGCTCAGAGGGTGATTGAGTCAGCCTTGAGCAGCATTATCCCAGGCTGGTGGCTCTTCTGGCACGACTATGGGCTATGCTTCTTGCGACAAGAAGGCAAGCACCAACAGGCAATCCCACATTACGAGCGAGCCATCGACTACAATGAAGACGACACATATGTGTGGTCCTGCGAAGACTTGCGTTCCTGTTACGAGAACCTTGCACGAGTGGATTCAAAGTGGTACGCCGCCGGCATTCTGTATTTCCAGGGCTTGTCCGAGCGTCGTCCTCAACGTTGGATTGCCTGGCGCTGCCTCGCATGGTTGATGTGGCAGTCGGGCAAAACGAGTGAAGCCATCCCAATCTATCGCGAAGCGATCAATCGCCAACCCGATCACGGATGGCATCACTCGTGTGATGATTTGAGAGTGTGCTATGAGCAGACGGGGCGTCAGGAGGAAGGTTTCGAGTACTTCTCGCAGCTTGCGGACAGTCGTCCCGGTCTTTGGCCTGCCTGGCATAGCTTGGCGCTCCTGGCGTGGCACCATAAGAAAGACAAGACTCTGGCCGTCGAATACTACAGAAAAGCCATAGATCATCACCCCGAAGGTGGTTGGTACTGGTCGTGGCAGGACATGGGGTGGTGTCTGGCGGAGTTGGGGCAACTCAATGATGCCGATGCTGCCTATCAACGTGCGAAGGCAATAAACCCGAAAAGCTGGCACACCTGGCACGCCCTCGGAAACCTTGCAGAACGCCGAAACCGCCTGGATGAAGCGATCGGGCTCCTCCAAGAAGCGCTCAGACTCAACGCCAAGTCGGAGTGGTCATGGGTGGGCCTCGGCAACTGCCACCATTATGCCTCGCCGCCCCACTATGCGCTTGCATGGTTGGCCTACCAACAAGCACTGAAAGTCAGCCCGGGGCTGGATCAGCCCAGGACGGAGATCGAGAAGATCGAAGCTGCCGGCCAGCCTTGGATGGAGATCAAGAAATTGCTTACCGCCAGCGCATCTGTCGATGATTTGCATGCCATCTGTATCGAACTGCAGATTGAATACGCGGAGTTGGAGGGAGAACGTCTGAAAGGCCGGGTCGCTAGCCTGCTCGACATCTGTCGCCACAGCGGGAAGACCGGGCCGATGATTCAAGCGATCATTGACGAGCGACCAGATCTCCTAGCACCGCTCCTTGGTAGCGTACCGCAAGTCACCGTCGGCACCGGAGCTTCCACCATCCGTCGTCGCCATCTGGAAACACAGCACCAAGAACTCGGCACTCGATATGATCAACTGACCAGCAAAATCAGCACCCTCGACATTGACATCAGTCGAGAGACAGAAGAGTTCCGTAAGCAACCTCTGGTCGACCGGCGCGCCGATATCGAAGCCGAGCGAACTTCAGTCATCGAACAGCTTGCCGGAATTGAACGCCAACTGGATGTCGCCGATCTCACACCTGGCACCTGATCCCTGTCGCCCGACACCTGGAGCAAACCATGACCCTACACCCCATCCTCGCCCTCGACCATGTCATCGAGGAATACCGCGACTACCTGCGCACCGAATTCCGCGCCAAGGACCCGGCGCTGAAGGAGGCGCTGGAGCGCGAGCTGGATCAGCCGCTCTTCCTGGCGCAGGAGCCGTTCTTCCAGGCGCACCGGCCCTTCCGGCCTGGCAAGCGGTGGGATGAGCTGCCCCTCGATCCCCGGCTGGCGCGGGTGATGACGGAGCGGGCGCGGCGGCACGGCGCGGCGCGGCCGGAGGTTGCGTTTTTGCACCAGTCGGACACCATCCGCAACCTCCTGTCCCCTGACCCCCGCCCCGTGGTCGTCACCACCGGCACCGGCCCCGGCAAGACCGAGGCGTTTCTGCTGCCGGTGATCCAGAACGCGCTGGAGGACGCCGCGCGCTACAGCCGGTCGGGTCTCACGACGATCCTGGTCTACCCCATGAACGCGCTGGCCCCAACGACCAGTTCATCCGCATCCAGGAGTATTTGCAGGGGGCAGGGGTCGGTGGCGTGGTGTCGGTGGCGCAGTATGATCGGGGCACGAGCCAGGCGGAGCGCGAGGCGCTGCGCCGCAACCCGCCGCACATCCTGCTGACCAACTACATGATGCTGGAGTACCTGCTGGTGCGGCCGGCCGACCGCGACGGCATCTTCGCCAACCACCGCTGCCGCTACCTGGTGCTCGACGAAATCCACACCTACCGCGGCACCCTGGGCGCCAACATCGCGCTCCTGGTCCGCCGCCTCCAGGCCCATCTGCGCCGCGCCCGGCAGGACTGGCTGCCGCAGGTCCCCGAGACCGAACATGCCCGGCGTTACCCGGCACTGGTACCGGTCGGCACGTCCGCCACCATCAAGAGCCTCGCGGTCGCGGGCCTCAGCCCCGAAGAAACGCGGCGCCAGCGGGATGAGGACGTCCAAGGCTTCTTCGCCCGGCTGACCGGCGCCGACCCCGCGACGATCCGGGTGTTCGGCGAGGACGTGGAGGAGATCACGATCCCGGCGGAGGCGGCCTATCCGCCGCGGCCGACCGATCCCGGCCACTTTGATCCGGCGGACCCCGAGGGGGTGCGCCTGGCCCTCTGCCGGCTGGCAGGCGTGCCGGCCAACGTCACAGCCGACCCAGGCCGGCGACCTGGACGCGCCCGGCCCCTGGCTCGAAGCCTACTGCACGCGGCCGGCATCGGCTCCCCGCTGGAGCTCAAGTTCCTGCACCTCTTCGAGGCGCACGGCTTCCACCCCGCCAAGCAGGTACCCATCGCCCTCACCCCCGGCGGCCGCCCCATCACCGTCGCCGACTTCGCCGTGCCGGAGCGGCGCCTGGCGATCTACGTGGACGGCGCGTCGGTGCATGTGGGGACGAACCTGCGCCGCGATCGGCTGATCCGGCAGCGGTTGGCGTCGGCGAGTCCGCCGTGGCGGGTGGTGGAGTTGCGGGCGAGGGATTTGGGAGAGGGGGCGGGGTTGGTGGCGCGGTTTCAGGATGCAGCCATCGGTTGATATGGTACAAGGAGTGACGTATGCCAACAGCAGCCACAGAAAAACACCTGAAGACGCAACTGGACGAGCTCCAGCGGCGGTACGATGCCCTGACCAAACGCATCAGCGCGCTGGACACGGACGTCGGCCGCGAGCTGGACTCGGAGCGTAAGCTCGTCCTCGAAGAGCGTCGCGCCGACCTGGCTGCCGAACGTGACCGAGTCCTGGCCGATCTGACTGAGATCGAGTTTCGGTTGAGCGGAACCCAGGGGACGGCCACTGATGCAGCACCGGGCCGCACCGCCAGGGATTCACAACGGGGAAAGACGGCCCCCATGGTCGTCGGTACAGACCCGCCCAACGGCGCGACCAACGTGCCCCGCGACCTGATGACGATTCACATCCAGTTCGATCGGCCGATGGCGCCAGGTGGAGGCAGTCTCAGCCAAAAGGGAGGGTTCGGTCTGGGAAACAAAGCTATCCTCGACAATACCGCCGATCCTGCCATCTACACCGTCACGCGCGACAACCCTGGGCTGTTGCCTACCAACACCAGCATCACCTTTACGGTCAACCCGGACGACCCGCCAGGGACGGGTTTCGTCGATCTGCAAGGTGTTTCAGCCGAGACCTGCAGGTTCAGCTTCACCACCGGCGCCGAGCCGACAGACAAGGAGTGGGTCGCGGCACAGGAGCGAGCCTCTCTCCAGCGCCAACTGGCCGAGTTGCGCGAGAACCTCCGCCTGATCGAGGAGCGCAAGTCACAATTCGTTCAGGAGACTGATGTTCCGCTCCAACTGATCAAGGAAGAACGCGGGATCCAGGCACGGATTGCCGATCTGGAGCAGCGTCTCAGAGCCCTGCCCGCAGCTTCTCAAACATCCTCCGAGCCTGGGCCCGCGGCGATCCCCAAGGCAGCTTCCATCCTCTTCGATGAGGCCCACGGCCAGGACCGCTGGTTTGTTGAGGCGCCCACGATCAACAAAGGCTATAGCAGGATCGCCGCCATCACAGCGGTGCGCGGTCGCGTGGCCTTTCTGAGCGGCGGCGCCGTCATCAGCGACGCAACCCTTAGCGGGCATCGCGCCTTCGTGTTACCGATGGGGCCACAGGGCAAGACCCAACTGGCCGACGACGAAATCCGGGCTGTGCGAGCCTTCGTGCGCGCAGGCGGCGGTCTCCTGGTGCTCAGCGCCTACACCGGCGACTGGCATCATGAGGCCAACCTTAATCGTCTGTTGGAAGAATACGGTATCGTCTTCAACCGGGACGTCGTGATGCCGGCCAACGCCAAGCCGGGCGACGGCTTCAGCCAGGGCGCCGACTGTCTGCCCACGTCGCCCAGCGCAGTCGAAGTGCTGCCAGTAGAAGACGAGATCGGCCAACCGGCAGCAAACGTCCGGGCCGCGTTGGTCAAAGACGTCGCTAGCGCGCTCGCGGTTTCATCTTGCTCTTTGTACGTTGCTGAAGGGGTCGCGGTCAGCGTGCTCCAGTCGCGGCCAGACAGCGTGATCCTGGAACCGGTCCCCCTGGGCGTGGGCATCCACATCCAGCGCTACATGGAGCGGGGCCTCGGCCCCGCCACCGTCCTGGCCGCGTCGACCCGCAGCAAAGTCGTTGTAGCTGGGAGCTGGAAGATGTTTCTGGACGCCTTCATCGACCACCCGCTCTGTGGGAACCAGCAGTTATTCCGGAATATCTTGGCCTGGCTTTTGGATTAATAGGAGGCATCCACCATGTCGGACCTTTTCACCCACGGCTACGCTGTCGTTATCGGCATGGGCGCCGATTTGCCCGTGACCATCACCGACGCACAGGGGGTCGCGACGTTGCTGCGCGACCCATCCCGCTGCGCCTATCCATCCGAGCAGTTGCAACTGCTGACCGGGCCGGATGCCCGCCGCGGCGATGTCCTGAAGGCGTTGGATCAACTGACGATACAGGTCAAGGCCGATCCCGATGCCACCGCAGTGGTTTACTTTTCGGGGCACGGCACCGAGACGCCCGGCTACTACTTCCTGCCCTATGGCTACAACACTGCGGACTTGCCCGGTACGGCGGTCTCTGGCGCGGAGTTCACCGATAAGCTGCGCGCCATCCAGGCCCGCAAGCTGCTAGTGCTGCTGGACTGCTGCAAGGCCGGCGGCATCGGCGACGCCAAGGATCCATCCGCACTATCCTTCCCCCAATCGCCCGCGCCGCCCGGCATGTTCGACGCGCTCAAAGCCGGCGGCGGCCGCGTGCTGATCGCATCGTCGCGCAAGGACGAATTCTCGTACACCGGCGCGCCCTACAGCGTCTTCACCGACGAACTGCTTAAGGCGCTAGCCGGCTATGGCGCGTTCGAACGGGATGGCTACGCCCGCGTGCTAGACACCGCCATGTGGGTCGGCCGCAAGGTGCCGGCTCGCACCGGCGAGAAGCAGAACCCCATCATCAAGGTCAGCAACCTGGAGGACAACTTCACCCTGGCCTACTACGCTGGTGGCGACAAGTCGCCCAAGACGCTGGAATGGGACACGGGCGCGCCCATCTCCGCCGGCCTCGGTGATGCCCAGCTCGCCAGTTGGCGCGTCCAGTGGAGCAACTACCGCGAGAACCTGATGCTGATCGAGGAACGCATGAGCGAGTTCGTGGAGTTCACCGCGGTGCCGCTGCAGTTGGTGAGGAGCAAGCGCCAGACCGAGACGCACATCGCGGAGTTGGAGCACAGGTTGGGCATCGGGGGTTGATGGGGAGAAGAGGAGACAGCGGCGAGATTCTTCGGGCGTGCGCGCCCTCAAAATGACAGCAATGGGAGGCGGCATGAACGACACACGTAAATCACTTGAAGCGCAACTGGCGAACGTCACAGAGAGCCTCCGGCTGATCGAAGAGCGTAAGTCGGAATACGTCGAGGCCACCAGCGTGCCGCTGGATCTCGTCAAGAACGAACGCGAACTGTTGGCCCGGCAGGATGACCTCAAACGCCGGATGGCCCATCTCCTGGCCGACACCGAGTGTCCCTACCGTTCCCTGGAACCGTTCGACGTGACGCATGCAGCGTTCTTCTTCGGTCGCGACGATCTGATCACGACTTTAACCAGTGCCGTGCAAGCGGAACCCTTTGTCGCAGTGGTGGGGCCGTCGGGCAGCGGCAAGTCCTCGGTGGTGCGGGCGGGCCTGATTCCGAGCCTCAGAAAGGATGAGACACCCTGGCGTCACGTTTTCTTTACTCCCCGCAAGGCCCCGCTGGAGGAGTTGGCGCGTGCCCTGGTGGAACTGAAAGGGGTGCTGGGCTTCGGCCAACGCCAACGGGACATCGGTGATCTAGCTGCGCTCCTGGCGAGCGATCCCGCTGCCGTCAAACGGGTGCTGGTGGAGATCCAGGCCGACGATCCGGGCGCGGCCCTGCTCTTGGTTGCCGATCAGTTTGAGGAGCTCTACGCGACAGGCGTGCCGGTAACGACGCAACAGCAGTTCATCGCCGCGATCCTGGCGGCCGCAGAGGCCGATCCTCGTATCCACGTCCTGATCGCGGTCCGGGCCGACTTCTACAACCACATTCTGGCCGATCCGCAACTGAGCCGCTGGGTGGACAAGCACCAGGTCAGCGTTCCGCCACTGGCAGAGAGCGATCTGCGCGCCGCGATCGAAGAACCGGCTCGACTCAAAGGACGCCGGTTCGAGCCGGGCCTGGTAGACCGGATGGTACGCGACGCGCTGGGCCAACCTGGCAACCTGCCGCTGCTGCAATTCGCGCTCACCGAGCTATGGCAGCGCCAGAGCAGCGCAGGCGAGCTGACCCACCAAGCCTACGACGCGCTGGGCGGTGTGGCGGGCGCCCTGTCGCAGACCGCCGAGACCACTTATCAGATGTATGCGCGCGGCAACCAGCAGGAGTTGCTGGTTAACCTGTTTGTGCGCCTGGTGCAGCCCGGCGTGAACACCCAGGACGCCCGGCGGCGGGTGGCGCGCCAGGAACTGGAGGCCTCGTTCGAGGGCGCCCCCACGCCGATCTGGCAGGTGATCGGCGACCTGGCCGCGGCCCGGCTGGTCGTGGTGGATCGCGATCCGACGACCCAGGAAGAAACGGTCGAGGTGGCGCATGAATCGCTGGTGCGCAGTTGGACCCGCCTGGGCGCCTGGGTGGACAGCGACCGGGAGTTCCTCACCTGGCGTCAGTCGCGGCTGGGCCCCCAATTGCACGCGTGGCAGGCCGATCCCATCTTGCCGGACACCCTTCTGCGCGGCGAGCCGTTGGCGACCGCACAACGCTGGCTCAAGGCGCGGCCGAATGACATCACCGACCAGCAACGAGACTACATCTTCCATAGCATCCTGTACAACGGGCAGAACTTGCAGGAGTGGATGCCGCGGTTTGTCCCGCTGGATGAAGCGCTGGCGTTTCTCGACGCCTACCTGGGCATCGACGATGCGGCACAGCAGGCTCGGGGCATCGCTGCGCTGCGCTGGGTGGATGCGGGTGAGCGCGAAGTGTCCGTGGTCGAGCGGTTGCGTCCGCTGGTGTTGGACCATCCGGTCCAGAGCATCCGTTACGCCGCAGCCCAGGTGCTCTGCGAGCGCGGTCAGATTGCCGCCTTGACGACTTTGCTGGGCGAGCCCCTGGCGCCGGCCGCGCGCGAGCACCTGGTGGATGCGCTGGCGCACACCCGCAACCTGACCGGGATCGGACAGCGCGTGGCGCAGAACCTGCAAGCGGGCCGGGCGCGGGTGCGCCTGACCGCAGCGGCCCAACTGATCTGGGGGTACCGCGGCGAGTTCGCGCTGGTGCTGCTGCTGATCTACCTGGGTACAACCCTGGCGGCAGTGCTCACGTCCGCGTTCTGGGGCCTCTTATTGCAGGCGCCGCGGCTGCCGATCAGTCCTTTGACGCCGCCGTCGCTGCCGCTCTCCCTCTTTGATCATGTCGTCGCGCTGGCGGTACTGCTATACCTCTTCGCACGCCGGCAACTGGTGGATGATAGGCCGCTGACCCGTCGCGACCGAGTGCTGGCCGCAGTCGCGGGCAGCCTGGTCGCACTGATCTTCGCGTTGATTACCCTGGCAGAGGATCTGGGCCGACCTGATCTCATTGCTTCGGTCCACGGCGGCTTCTTGTCGCCATCCTACTTGATCAACTGGCTCGACACGCCGCTGCTCACCCTCCTCTTGCTGCTGGTGATGACCCTGTCGCTGAACATCTACGTCCCCCCGCGCTCCCTCATCCGCCATGCGCTCTGGGTGGCCATGAAAACGGTGGCTGCCGGTGTCCTGCTGAGCTTGCTCCTGCTCCTGGCCTATTGGCTTTTCAGGCCCAACGCAACCAGCGGGTTGCGTGACAGATTCACGGCCGAGAACTTCCTCTACCCGCTCCTGTACGGTATCTACCTCAACATCTCTGGCTGGCTCCACTCGACCCTGATGCTGGCTGTGTCGCTGGCTGCCTTCCTCTACGGCTTGCGCATCGCGTTCCCCGCGGCGTTCCGCAACCGAGCGGACAAACTGAGCAATCGGCAACGTGCCCTGCGCTGCCTGGCATTGAGCGGCGCGCTCCTGGCCGCGCTGCTCATCTTCACCTCTCAGGCGCAGCCCTGGCGGGTAGCGCCCCTGCGTCTGTGGTGCGCTGTGAAATGGCCGGGCCGCACGGCCAGTGCGGTCTGGCAGAGTTATAATGGTATGCCGCTGCTCGAGCAGCCGGCTTGGGATGCTGCTCGCATCGCGGAGATCAAGGCCGGGGAGTGCATCCAGGTCGTGGGGCGCGACGCCACCAAGAAGTGGTTTGCGGTAGCTCGCGATGGCACGGTGGGCTGGGGCGACTTCATCGAAGCCGACGTGGAGTGGCTGATCAAGCCGGCGCGCTTGCCGATCGTGACTCCATAACCGCCGCGATCATCCATGTAATGAGTCCTCGCATAACCATTCTTTATGCGTTGACCCGTGTTTTGAAACGTGGTAAAATTGACTCTTACAAGGCTATTTTGCGCCATTTATGGTCGATTTTGGGCTTGAGAACCTGCTCAAAACCCATCGCATAAAACGCTGCCAAGCGAGGGCACACTCATGAGCAACTACCTGGATCTGTTCGCCGAGCATCTGCGGGGCGCCGACCGCAGCGAACACACAGTCGAGGCCTACACTGGCGACGTCGCCGCGTTCTTCGTCTGGCTGGCGGAACGCCTGGGCCGAAACCCTGAGCCGGTCGAGGTCACCTTTTTTGACCTGCAGAAGTACCGGCAAGCCCTGCTCGACCAGGGCCGCAAGCCAGCCGGCATCAACCGGCGGCCCGGTGGTCGTCATGCCCGCGTCCAAGGCCAACTGGCTCGCTGCCATCCAACGGGTCCTGGTAGACGAGGGGTACAGCTGCGACATCTACTCGGGGGGCGAGTTGACCATGGCACTGAACGCCGGCTGCCCGCCGGAGCTGATCTCCGTCAACGGCGTGCCCAAGGACGAAGACCATATCCGTCGCAGCATCGCGACCGGCTGTCGGCTTACCATCGACAGCCTGGAGGAGGTGGACGTCATCGAACGCGTGGATGATCGAGTCAGAGAAGAAGAAGCTAGATCGTTACATGCACCGCTACCTGCACGAGCACCTGCCCGACTGCACCGTGCGCGACGAGCACCGCCTGCAGGGGATGCTGGCTTACGACGTCCGCCGCAATCCTCGAGGTCACCGCGCGCCGGCGCCCCGACCGGATTTCGTCATCCTGGAGGGCACGCGCATCGCCGCCATGCTCGACACGAAGTATCGTGACCTGTGGGAGCTGTCGCTGCCGCGCGAGATGCTCTACCAACTCGTCATCTACGCTACCAGCCGCGAGGCCGGTGGCCGGGCAGCCATCCTCTACCCGACGCTGAACCCGGCCGCGCAGGAGGCGTGCATCGAGGTGCGCGACCCGCTGGCCGGCGGCCGCCGCGCCGAAGTGATCCTGCGCCCAGTGGATATGTTGAGGCTGGAGCGGCTGGTGGTCAGCCCGCACACGGCGCAACAGGCGCGGGCTGCGGTTGCCTATGCGCGGTGGCTGGCGATGGGCAAACCCGGGATAGCCGGGTAACTGGCGTGGTTCAAGGCCGAGGCAAGGAAATGACGGCGCCGCAGCGCAGCTCGCGAGGCAAGGAGGCCAGACCATGGAGACAAGGCTGACCCAGGATTCCACACGGTCGGAAGACCAACGCCAGCTCAACACCACCATCCGCGCAGGCTATCGGCTGATCTGGCACGGCCAGACCGCGGCAGGCTGCGACAAATGGCTCCGGGCGTGGGAGGCTGTCAAGCAGTTGACGGCAACCGATATCCGCGGCACCGCGGACTTCGACCGGCGGTATCAGGGCTTGTCGGAATATGTGTCCAACTGGTGCCAGGAGTTCGAGATGGAGCTGGGCAACGCCGGCCGCGACGACCCGCGTTACCATGTGCTATCGGTCGCCACTGCGGCAACGCACGATACCGAAACTTCAGTACATCAAATACTCAAATACCCAAATTTTGATCACCTCATCAAGTCAAATGAGGGACAATACCTTGTTTTTTGTGCGAGGATTTTGGGAGTGGCGGCTGCGGAAGGTAAGCTGGTAATCGGACACTGTGTGCGCGCTGAAATCGCGGCGTTTTGCCAGCCAGTACCCTTCTATAGTATTACCCCGC
The DNA here is from genome assembly GCA_001871755.1 of Anaerolineae bacterium CG2_30_64_16. Taxonomy (GTDB): domain Bacteria; phylum Chloroflexota; class Anaerolineae; order CG2-30-64-16; family CG2-30-64-16; genus CG2-30-64-16. The sequence continues at coordinate 114 of MNXL01000024.1, read as the reverse complement.
GACATTTGCGTTGATCGCGAGAATCTTCCTTACCACGAAGACACCAAGACACAAAGCCTTTGAGACCTTCGTGTTTTTGTGCCTTTGTGGTGATAGGTTCGGTTGCGGCCGGAG